>JAKLHH010001245.1 GCA_022710245.1 Myxococcota bacterium | reverse complement strand
GACTCCCGGAGGACCAGGTGGCGGAGCTCGGGGTCCCGGTCGAGGTAGCGTCGCAGCTCGAGGGCGGTCGACCGGTCTGCGGGAGAGAAGTTCCCCCGATTCGGGGTAGTGATCCCCGGATGCGTGTGGCGGACGTCGAGCACGGTGAGGGCAGCGAGCTCTCCGGCTTCTGCGGCGATCCCGCGGAAGCGCTGGAGGCGGGGATACACACCGCCCACCGTGTCCGGCAGCTCATTGGTGACCATCGAGGAGAGCGGGAGGCGGGAGCCGAGCAGGCGCACCGAGAGGACCTCCTGCATCTGCAAGCGCCCCCTCGGGTCCTGTTCGTAGGAGAGGCTCAAGATCTTCTCGTCGAGCCCATCGGGCGCCCGACGGACCACCGCCGCGCCCTTCGGGTAGCCGCCGCCCCAGTTCGCCGGGTTGAGGACCGGCGAGCTGCGGAGCCTGGCCAGCAGACCCTTGCCTTCAGCAGGCACGGCCCAGCTGAGCACGAGAGCAACGGCGACTACCCACAGGTGGCGGTGCATGGAACCCTCCTCCCGAGGGGCGTTGCAGCCGCCGTGCCGGCAGATTGTGTGGAACTCCCCGGCGCGAGGCGAGGCACCATCTCAGATGTGGAGACCAACCAGGCCGCTCGAACAGCCACACGCGACGGGACTGCCCGGGCCTGTCGAGGGCTCTCTCCGGGCGGCCTTCCTGGCGAGTCCGGGCTGGAGGCCTTCCTGGATCAGCGAGCTCGCGTGGCGATGACGCAGCAGACCCGCGTCAGCGAGCGGTGGTCGGGGCGCGCGAGACAGCCGAGGAGCTCGCTGCAGACGCGCTCGTGCTCGGCCCCGCAGAAGTCGCGGAGGAAGGTCAGCCGCGCGAGCCGGGCCCGCCAGGCCTCCAGCACCTCGGGGAGCGCGGGGCCGTCAAAGGCGAACTCGAGGTCGGGCACGGTCATCGCCTGCACCGTGGTGAAGCCGGCGCGCTCGAGCTGCTCGCCGAGCTGGCGGCCCATGCGGAAGTCGTAGCGGCCGGCGGCGAGGGCCTCGGCCATGTAGCCCTCGAGCAGCGCGCGGGTGCGCTCGCCGAGGGGCTCGTGCGCGAAGAGCTCGTCGAGCTCGGTCAGAGCGATCCAGCCGCCGGCCCTGAGCGGCGCGCTCCAGCGCGTGAGCGCCTCCGCCAGGTCCGGGAAGTAGGCCGCCGCGAGGCTGCACCAGATGCCGTCCACCTCGAGCTCGCGCGGCAGCTCGAGCGGCCCGCGCAGATCGCGGAGGTGAAACTCCGCGCCCGCGAGGCCGTGCGCCCGCGCGACCTGCAGCAGCTCCTCGCTGGCGTCGAGGCCGATCACGCGGGCGCCGCGGGCGACGAGCGCTGCGGCCTGATCGCCCGGCCCGCAGCCGAGATCGAGGACCGTCTGCCCGGCCAGCTGGGGCAGCGCCTCCATGATGCGCGGCCAGGCGCGCCAGGGCCACTGCGCCCGGTACTCGTCCGCGAGGCTCATGCCCGCTCCCTCCCCGCGACGCAGAGGTCGCTCACGCCGGCTCTGCCCGTGTCATCCTCGGACTGGAATTGCGGCGGTCTCATCCCGGAGCGGCCGGAGGCCGCGAGGACCCGCAATTCGCCCTTCATCGCGGAGCGTCCGCAGGACGCGAGCAGGGCGAATTGTTGGTCGCGGCCGCTCCGCACGAACGCCCGACCTGTGCGGCGCCGCGACAATTCCTCATGGCCACAGGCGCGGTGCTCAACCTGCGCTCGATGACGCTCGACTAGCGCTGAGCGCGAGGACGAGCGAGAGCCTGCACCGCCCACCGCGAGGGTCAAGCCGGCACCGCCCCCTCGGCCGCGCACTGCTCGAGGAGCCAGCTGCGAAAGACCGCGACGCGGTGGAGCTCGGCCTTGCGCTCCGGGTGGACGAGGTAGTAGGCGTGCGCGCTCTTCACCGGGCGGTCGACGGCGATCACCAGCCGTCCGCTGGCGAGCTCCTCCTGGATCAGGAAGCGCGGCAGCAGCGCGAGGCCGAGCCCGGCGATGGCCGCCTGGATCACCATGTAGAACTGCTCGAAGCGCGGCCCCACCCGGCCGTCGAGGCCATGCACCCCGCAGGCGCGCAGCCACTCCTGCCAGGCGTGCGGCCGCGTGACGTGCTGGAGCAGCGTGTGGCGCGCGACGTCCGCCGGCCGCGCGAGGGCGCGCCGCCCGGCGAGCAGCGACCGCGCCGCGACCGGCACCACCTCCTCGCCCATCAGCCGGTGGCAGACCGCGCCGGGCCAGATCGGCTCGCCGAAGTGGATGGCCACGTCGATGCCGCTGCCCGCGAACTCGAAGGGCCGCACCTGCGTCACCAGGTTGAGCTGGATGTCACGGTGCTTCGCCGCGAAGTCGCCGAGCCGCGGCACCAGCCAGCGCGAGCCGAAGGTGGGGAGCAGCGCCACGGTGAGCTCGCCGCCGCCGCTGCCGTAGGCCATCAGCTGCAGCGTCGCGGCCTCGGCCTGGTCGAGCAGGCCACGGATGGCGACCGAGTAGGCCTCGCCGGGCTCGGTGAGGACCAGCCGCTGCTTGACGCGGCGGAAGAGCGGCTGGCCCACGTAGTCCTCGAGCTGGCGGATCTGGCGGCTGACGGCGCTCTGCGTGACGTTCAGCTCGCGCGCGGCCCGCGTGAAGCTCATGTGGCGGACGGCGGCCTCGAAGAACTGCAGCGCGGTGAGGGAGGGAAGGACGCGTCGCACGCCTGGCTCCGGGGGCCATCACCTCATGCGTTTCGGTCATGACCTGATGAGAAGATATC
>JAKLHH010001244.1 GCA_022710245.1 Myxococcota bacterium | reverse complement strand
CTACGCCGGGCTCCTCATCCTGGTCGACGCCGAGCTCCGGGCTGCCCTCGCCAGGCGCTGGCGTGGGCGGGGCTCGCACCCGGCGGGGTGAATTCGCCCTCGCAGAGCCTCCGCAGGAAGCGAGCAGGGCGAATTCGCCCTTCATCGCGGAGCCTCCGCAGGAGGCGAGCAGGGCGAATTCCGCGGACTCCAAGAATTACTCCAGGCTGGCCTCTGCCCGCGCGGCCGCTTGCGCGGGGCCCGGACAGCCGCGGGTCGGTGGCCACGCTGGCGACATCCGCCAGGTTCTTCGGTCCGATTCGGTTCGGGCCTCCGCGGTGGACCGCGGGCAGGTTGGTGCGAAACATGCTGGGGCATCGCGACGCACTGGAGGTCTGGAGGCAACGGGATGGAAGTGGTGAAGCTCGCGCGGGGCAAGCTCGACTGGTCCAGGCCCCCGGTGCTCCTCCTGGGGCACCTCAACCTGATCCGTCCCCTCGGGCTGGCCGGGATCCCGATCATCCTGGTCACCACGTCCGAGGACGACCCCGCGCTGCACTCCCGCTACGTGGGCGGGCGTTGCGTCATCCCGGGGCTGACGGCGGAGCAGCAGCAGGCCACCCTCGAGCGCCTGCTCAAGGCGGGGCGCGAGCTCGCGCAGGCGTTCAACTCGCGCATCCCGATCCTCTACGGCAGCGATGAGGCGCTCGGGTTCCTGCACCGCTTCCAGCGAGAGCTCGCCCTGGACTACCTCCTGCTGCTGAACGATGACGAGCTGGCGGGCGACCTCGCCGACAAGGAGCGCTTCTACCGCCGCTGCTGCGCGGCCGGGGTGCTGGTGCCGAGGACGCGCCTGCTCGCCCACTGCGACCCGGCGGAGCTGGCCGACCTCCGCTTCCCGGTGATCCTCAAGCCGCGC
This sequence comes from Myxococcota bacterium, assembly GCA_022710245.1. Next base: position 1,873 of record JAKLHH010001244.1, on the reverse strand, counting down.
CAGAAGGTGCACTGGCAGGAGATGAAGCGCGAGCTCTTCGATGACCGCGGCAAGGCGCGCATCATCGAGCGCCCCGAGGACTTGCGGTGGTCTCATCCCGGAGCGGCCGGAGGCCGCGAGGACCCGCAAGTCGCTGGCGACGCGCTGATCGCGCGGTACCGGGATCAGCTCGTCGTGACCGAGTACATCCCCGGCGACGACGATCGCATCTGCTCGTTTCACGGCTACGCGGACGAGCAGCACCGCCTGCTCGCCTCCTTCGTCGGACGCAAGCTCCGCACCTACCCGGCGCTGACCGGCGAGAGCTCCTTCATCGAGCTCTACAAGGACCCGGCGCTGGTCGAGGTCGGCCGCCGCATCGTCGCGCGGCTCGGGCTGCGCGGGGCCTTCAAGATCGATCTGAAGAAGAGCACCGCGGACGGGCTCTACTACGCGCTGGAGATCAACGCGCGCTTCAACCTCTGGCACTACATCGGCGCGGTGAACGGCATCAACCTGCCGGCGATCGCCTACCGGCACCTGCTCGCGCGTCGGGACGGCCTGCAGCCAGCGAGCGAGGGGGTGGCGCGCGAGTACGCGACCAGCACGCGCTGGCTGAACTTCTACCTCGACTATCACACCGCGAAGGAGATGCGGGCCCGCGGCGAGCTGAGCCTCGCCGGCTGGCTCCTCTCGCTGGTCGGACGCAACGTCTACAGCGCGTTCGCCTGGGAGGACCCCGTGCCCTTCGTGCGCTGGATGAGCGACTTCCTGCGGAGGAGCTGACCGTGCGTTACGGGATCATCGCCGACCCTCACGGCAACGAGGAGGCGCTCGTGGCCTGCCTCGAGCGACTGCGCGCCGAGCGCGTCGACCGCATCGTCTGTCTGGGCGACGTGGTGGGGTACAACGCGGCGCCGAACGAGTGCGCGCGCCGCCTGGTCGAGGCGAGGGCCGAGGTCATCCTCGGCAACCATGAGCTGATCGCGCTCGGCGACCTCGGCCTCGGGAGCTGCGCGGACAAGGTCGCCTACGCGCTGCGCCGCACGCGGCGGGAGCTGACGCCCTGGACCCGCACCTACCTGTGGGGGCTGCCGGAGCGCAGGCTCTACGAGGGCCGCATCCTCGCCCTCCACGGGGGGCTCGACGACGTCGAGCAGTACCTGCGCGACGCGGGCGAGATCCAGGGCACCGCGGCGGCGGTGGCGGAGCGCTTCCCGGGGGTGCGGCTCTGCCTCTTCGCGCACACGCACGAGGCCCGGCTCTACGAGACCGAGAACGGAGGCGTGGTCCGGCGGCCGTCGCGCGGCGTGGCGCGGCTCCGGCCGGACGTGCTCACCTTCCTCAACCCGGGGGCGGTGGATGGGTCGCGGCGGCCGGCGGCCGACGCGGCGGCCGCATGGATCCGCGAGGCCGAGCTCGTGGTCTTCGACTCCAGCGCGTGGAGCGCGACCTTCCTGCGGGTGCCCTACGACCACGCCTCGAGCGAGGCCAGGTCCCGCGCGGCGGGCTATCGCATCACTCCGCTGGCGCGGCGCCTCTACTCGGCGCGCCGCTGGGCGCGCGACGTGACCCGGGCGGCTAGCCGACGGCTCGCGCTCGATCGGCCGTCGTCGCCCCGTCGCGCCGCGTGACCGGCGCTGGCCGCTCCCGCGCGCAGCACCACCGCAAACGGCCCCCTGGCGCCGCACCCCGTCTTTGCTAGTAGTCCGCCATGAGTGAAACCTGCCGCAGCGACGAGACTGGCGCGACCCGCGACGGGTCCGCCGCTCCAGCGCCGGACGATGGGGCGCGGTCCGCGAGCGCCGAGATGGAGTGCCGGCTCCTCGCCGCCCAGCTCGCGCGCAAGGAGGCCAAGCTCGAGGCCATCCTCGACGCGGCGGCCGCCGGGATC
>JAKLHH010001243.1 GCA_022710245.1 Myxococcota bacterium | reverse complement strand
CCCTCCTCGCCGTCACCCTCCTCGCCGTCACCGTCGACGAGCAGGCCGGGCGCGCGCCCGTTGCGCTGGCCCTGGCTGGTCGCCGGCGCAGGCGTGCTCCTCGGGCTGGCCGGGGGCCTCGGACTGGTGCTCACCGTGGCTCGCCGCGGCCCCGCCGCGCCTGCGCACACGCCCGCCGAGGTGGCGCCCGCGCACGCGCCAGCCCCCGCCGAGGTGCGCCTCCGCCTGACCGTGGCCCCACCGGGCGCCACGATCTTCTGGGATGGCTCGCCGCGCAGTGACCTCCCGCTGGTCGTCCCGCGAGACCTTGCCCGCCATCGCCTCGAGGTGCGCGCCGAGGGGTTCCGCGGCGAGGTGCGCGAGGTTCACGCGACGTCGGACCAGCAGCTCACCATCACGCTCGCCCGCGAGCCCGCGCTCCGCCCGCCAGCCGACCCCGGTGGACCCACGAGCACGCCCGCCGGCCCCGGCCGGGGCTCATCGGGGGGGGCGACGCGCAAGGGCAGCGGCGCGCGAGGCATGCTGCCGCGCCCGGCTCTGCAGGCCTGGATGGAGCAGCGGCTCTCCGAGATCCCGAGCGGAGAGTTCCACACCGCGAGCGGGATCAAGATGGTCTTCAGCACGCGGTCGCTGACGGCGAAGATCGACGGGAGACCGCTCGTGCACCTCCGGCCGCAGTCCCTCGGCTACTTCAGCGGCACGATCTTCAAGGCGCCGGACGGTTCGGTCTACGCGCGCTGGGATCCCCGGGGGCGCTACCTGATCGCCTGGCCAGGCGGAGACGCCAAGCTGGAGCTGAGGTTCTTCCCTCCCCGTCGCTGATCGCTGAAGCTCGCTCGCCCTCGCTGAAGCCTCGCTCTCCCCCCCTGCGGTGAAGCCTCGCTCCCCTCGGGGAAGCCTCGCTCCCCTCGGGGAAGCCTCGCTCCCCTCGGTGAAGCCTCGCTCCCCTCGGTGAAGCCTCACTCCCCTGCGGTGAAGCCTCGCTCCCCTCGGTGAAGCCTCGCTCCCCTGCGGTGAAGCCTCACTCCCCTCGGTGAAGCCTCACTCCCCCTCGGGGAAGCCTCACTCCCCCTCGGTGAAGACGATCGCCTCGTAGACCTGGTAGGTCGCGCTGCGCCAGTCGTCGGCGTCGAGGCCGGCCTTGTGGGCAAGGTGGCGGAGGGTGGTCTCGCGATCCCAGCCCTGCTCGGGCGCGACCTGAGGCAGGAAGGTCGCGCTGCGCCCATCCTTGGTCAGGATGATCCCGTGGCGGCCAATGATGATCTCCGCAGGGCCCTTCACAGCGCGCGGCGGGGTGAGCACCGAGACCTCGACCGTGATGTGCCGGAGCTCGGCGGCGCTCACCTTGTGCGGGAAGCGCGTGTCCTCCAGCGCGGCGCTGGCGGCGCGGCGCGCCACGGTGTCGCGCACGCCGTCGATCGGCAGGATGGTGCCGATGCAGCCGCGCAGATCGTCGCCGTGCCCGACGCAGACGGCGTCCTGCCCGTGCTTGCACTTGAGGGTGACGAAGGCGCCCGCCTTGCGCTGCAGCGAGGGCGACGCCGTCGCGCTGGCGACGCTGGGATCGTAGTCGCCGCGCTTGACGGCGGCCTCCAGCGATCGGCGCGCGAGCTTGAGCAGGGTCTGTTTCTCCTCGGCCGTGAGCGGGAAGACCTTCTCCCCAGCGCTGCGGGCCTCATCGAGCTTCGAGGCGGCGGGGAACGCGCCAGTGAAAGCCACGTCAACGTAGCTGACGGTGCTGTCCCAGGCGCCGGTCACGTCGCCGGAGGTGTAGCGGCTCACGACCTGGCCCTTGAGGCCAGGGAAGCGCGCCAGGAGCTCGAGGAGGAGCCCGATCGGACGCGCCCCGCAGATGGAGGCGCGGGTGCGGTCCACGTAGCCGACGAACGCCGCGCGATCGCGCTTGAGAATGGGCGCCACCGCGCCGTCGTCGAGGGCGGCGAGGCGCTCCTTCAGGGTGCCCTTGCCCTCCGGGACCTCGAAGCTGTAGTTCGGGCCGCGGTGGGTGAAGTCGCTGGAGGCGACCACGACTGTCTTCTCGTCGACCAGCTCGGCCAGCGCGCCGGCGAGCTCGGCGTAGTCCTTGCCCTCGAGCTCGCCGACGAGGAGCGGCACCAGCTTGAAGCCGCTCAGCACGCGCTGCAGGAGCGGGAGCTGGATCTCCAGCGAGTGTTCGCGCTCCTCCGCCTCGGCCACCGCGCCGATCAGGCGGGAGCGACGCAGGCGCGCGACGGCGGCCTGGTCGAGGGGGATGCGGCCGAGCGGGGTCTCGAAGGCGTCGACCAGGGGGATGGAGGCGCCGCGGAAGCGGACGTGGTGCGAGAGCGCGAGCACGATCACGCGCCGGAGGTCACGCCCCTTGAGGAGCTTGTAGCCGGTGGCGGCGGCCTTGCCCGAGAAGGTGTAGCCCGCGTGCGGCGAGATGAGCGCGACCACCTTGCCGTCGACCTTCGGCGCCTCCGCCTTGGCGAAGATCGCGTCGAGGTACGGGATCAGCTTCTCGCGCTCCGCGAAGTACCAGGAGCCAGCCATGACCGCCTTGCGGATCTTCGCCTCGGGCTCCGGCGGCGGCGGGGTCGGGTCGATCCGCCGGCCGGTGGGCGGCGGTGGCTGCTGCGACCGGTCGAAGCAGCCGCCACACCCGCCCACCACCGCGACCAGGATCGCCACTGTGAGGAGGCTCCAGCGCATCGTCGTCCGCGCTTGCGCCCGCGCCCGCGTCGTCCCCTGCGTCCCCTGCGTCCCCTGCGTCCCCTGCGTCCCCTGCGTCCCCT
>JAKLHH010001242.1 GCA_022710245.1 Myxococcota bacterium | reverse complement strand
GCGCACGGTGGGCCCGCTCCTCAGCCGCTGCATGCACCGCGCCTTCGCCACCGCCAAACGCGTCCGCACCGAGACCGAGATCGCTCGCCACCCCGTCTCGGTCAGCTCGGTCGCCGCCGACCTCGCCGCGCGTGTCTTCGGGGACCTCGCCACGAGCACGGTGCTGGTGATCGGCGCCGGCGAGATGGCCGAGCTCGCGGTGAGGCACCTGATCGCCGACGGCGCCGCCGACGTGCGCGTGGTCAACCGCACCTACGAGAAGGCGGTCGCGCTGGCCTTCGAGCTGGGCGCCAAGGCGGCGCGCTTCGAGCAGCTCCGCGGCCAGCTCCTCCTCGCGGACATCGTCATCTCCTCCACCGGGAGCGAGCAGCCGATCCTGGGGCGCAAGCTCCTCGCCGAGATCATGCGCGAGCGCAAGCAGCGCCCGCTCTTCATCGTCGACATCGCGGTGCCTCGCGACGTCGAGCGCGAGGCGGGCGGCCTCGCCAACGTCTACCTCTTCGACGTCGACGACCTCGAGGGCGTGGTCGCGGAGAACCTCAAGGAGCGCCGCAAGGAGGTCAGGCAGGCCGAGCGCATCCTCGAGGAGGAGGTGGCGCACTTCGAGGAGTGGCTGCGGCGGCAGGACGCGGTCCCGGTGATCAAGCAGCTGCGCGAGCACTTCACCGAGGTGGTGCGCGCGGAGGCGGTGCACACGGCCCAGGCGCTGCACCTCCCCGAGGGGCGCGAGCGCGAGGCGCTGGAGGCGATGACGAGCGCGATCGTCAACAAGCTGCTGCACAGCCCCACCATGGAGCTGAAGCGGCACGCGACGCGCTCGAACGGGTCGACGCTGACCCAGGCCGTGTGCGAGCTCTTCCACCTGCCCGGCGAGGCGCCCGCCGGGGAGCACGAGGTCGCGCCCGAGCTCCCCGAGGACCTGGCGCCGCCGCCGGCGGCGGACGAGCCGCGGCGGTCGGCGCACGCGAAGGAGGAGAAGTGAGAGCGATACGGATCGGGACGCGCGGCAGCGCCCTCGCGCTCTGGCAGGCGGAGCACGTCTCGGCGCGCCTGCGCGAGCTGCGGCCGGGGCTCGAGGTGAGACTGACCATCATCAAGACCAAGGGCGACAAGATCCTGGACGTGCCGCTCGCCAAGGTGGGCGGCAAGGGGCTCTTCGTGAAGGAGATCGAGGAGGCGCTCATCCGCGAGGAGGTCGACCTCGCCGTCCACTCGATCAAGGACGTGCCGACCGAGCTGGTCGAGGGGCTCGGGCTCGCCGCCATCCCGGTCCGCGAGGATCCGCGCGACGTGCTGGTCAGCCGCGCCGGCGGCCTCGACGCGCTGCCGCAGGGCGCGCGCGTCGGCACCTCGAGCCTGCGGCGTCGCTGCCAGCTGCTGCACCGGCGGCCGGACCTGCAGCTCACCGATCTGCGGGGGAACGTCGACACCCGGCTCGGCAAGCTCGACGCGGGTGCCTTCGACGCCATCGTGCTGGCCGCCGCGGGGCTGCGCCGCCTCGGGCACGCGGCCCGGATCAGCGAGCTGCTGGCGCCGGAGGTGATGTTGCCCGCGGTGGGGCAGGGGGCGCTCGGGATCGAGACGCGCCGCGACGACGCCGAGGTGAACGCGCTGGTGGCGGGGCTGCATGATCTGCCGACCGCGCTCTGCGTGCGCGCGGAGCGGGCGGCGCTGGCCCGGCTCGGCGGCGGCTGCCAGGTGCCGGTCGCCTGCCACGCGCGGCTCGAGGGCGCCCGGCTGCGAGTGGAGGGGTTGATCGGGCACCCCTCCGGGACGCCGCTCCTGCGCGAGGGCGCCGAGGGGCCCGCCGAGGATCCCGAGTCGGTCGGCGCGGCCGTGGGCGAGCGGCTGCTGGGCCGGGGCGCCGACGCCATCCTGCGCGAGGTCTACGGCAGCTGAGCGTCTCCCCGACGCAACCTCGCGACCTCGGGGTCAGCGCGACCGCGGGCGACGCGCTCGTCGTCGCCACCCCAGCCAGCCGAGGAGGACCACGAGGAGCGGGAGCGTCCCGCCTCCGCTGCCCGACCCCGCGGCGGAGCAGGCCTCGCCGATGATGTGCTCTCCCAGGTCGCCGCCGGTGGGGTTCTCCATGAGGTAGGGCCGGGAGCCCATCACACCTACAGGTGTGCAAGGGGTGTACCTCCGACGCGCCGCTCGACGACGCGCTGTTACATCGCGCCGCGACCTTCCCTCGACGACGCGCTGTTTCATCGCGCCGCAGCAGCGGCGGGGCTACCACCGTCGTTTCCTGCAGCGATCCGCGATCGGTGTGCTAGAGTGCAACGCCGCGAGTCGCGTACGGAGGGCACGCGGGATGGTCCCGACTGACGACACGCCGCCCAGGAGAGCCTCGACTGCCGGGCGACCGCTGCACGCCGAGGCGACGCCGCTGCCGCCGCTCCCGCGCCGGAGCGCGACGGACGACGACCGCGACGAGGTCGGGTTCGAGGAGGAGGAACCGACCCCGAGCAGCCTCGTCGCCGAGGACCGCACCACGCGCTACCACCGCACGACCGGTACGCAGACGCGGCGGGTGCTCGCGAGCGACGGCGAGCCCGGCGACTGGCGCCCCTCGGACGATCTGGGCTTCGACCGCCCGCCGCTGCCTCCGCTCGACGGGGATCGACCGACCGACGCCTCGCTCAACCTGGCAGCGTACTCGCGTCTGATCGCGGCCACCCGTGAGGCGCGTGAGGCGCGCGAGGCGCGCGAGGCGGGTGCGATCCTGCCGGAGACCGCGGCGCAGGACGTCGAGGGCGAGCCGATGACCCCGCCC
>JAKLHH010001241.1 GCA_022710245.1 Myxococcota bacterium | reverse complement strand
ACCGGGACAGGGCGCTGGGTGACGAGGAACATGCCATGCCCCGATAGATCGAGGACGACTCCGGCGCAGCTCCCCTCGGCGAGCTTCACGGTGGCCTGGAGCAGCACCGGGAAGCGCCGGTGCCCGCGGCGTCCATCGGCGCTCTCGGGATCGCCGTCGAGATGGTGGTGTAGCAGATCCAGCTGCAGGTGCTCGGTGGCGGAGAGGCGGGCGCCACAGGCGCGCCGGGCCTCGAGGTAGGCGTAGCGATAGCAGAGCTCGACGGTCCGCAGGTGCGACCCTGCGCTGGCTCTGGTGGAGAGGTCGTCGAGCGTCAACATGCTGTGACCGGGTGAAGCAAGAGCCGTTCCCGGCCCCCCTCGTGCTGTAAGGTCTCGAGACCACGGTGCCAGCCACGGCAGAGGCCTGGATCGTGGTCGCTGCAGGGCGGAGGCTGGGTACGGTAGACACCTCGGCTGAGGTGTCTACCCCCGGGGCGAGAGCTACTGAAGGGTCCGCAGCGGATGCGGCGCCGCGCAGGCGCGAGCCACGATGCGGCTGAGGAGCCGGCGCTGCTGGTGGTCGAGATCGACGAACTCACAGCCGACCCCGACCTCGTCCACGCGCTGCACGACGCGCCCGAGGAGCCGCATGGGGCCGAGCTCGGTGTAGAGGCGGAGCACGACGAGCGCGTTGTCGGGCAGCTCGCAGGACCGCGCGTGGATGAAGAGACCACGGTGGCCGAGGTCGTACGAGGTCCCCCAGACGGGCGAGTAGCGGCCGTCGAGCGGTACCAGCTGCACGTCGAGGCGGAGTGGCTGGTGGAGCGGCTCGGGGCGGCCGACGCCAGGCAGCGTCGTCTCGCGGGGGCTCGGCTGTGTCCGGCGCTCGGTCGTCGGGTGCGGTCTGCTTCGTCGAGCGGCTGCGGGGTGCGGTCGGCTGGGCGTCCCACGAGTTGGTCTGCGGAAGCCGGGGTTCGTGTCGCCGTGCATCGTCGATCAGCTCCTCCATCTAGAAGACGTCTAACCGCCGCGCTTGTCGCAACAACCTACGAGCAGCGATCGGTGACTATTCCTGGGCGGAGCCGAACTTTTTGCGGGACCTGATGTGGGGCGAGGTCGCCTGGTGTGCACCCGCGGCCCTCAGCGGAAGTGAAAGCGAAGATCGTAGCCATCGCTCGAAGGCCGGGTGAGCACCACGCTCGCCGCCACTGCTCCCCCGACCACCGCGGTGGCGATCGCCCAGACCCACCAGCGCTGGTACCAGCGCCGCGAGACAGGTGACGGCGCAGAGGCGGCCTCGCGGGAGAGGACCGGCGGCAAGGGCTGCCCCAGGCACTCGATCACGAGGCGGGCCAGATCAGTCAGCGCTGCCTGGCGGCGAACGGCCCCTCGATGCAGCCGCTGCGCCGTCCTCAGGTCGGCGCTGGTGGCCCGCAAGCGCACCGCGACGAGGCGACGGACGCCAGCCCGCGCCGCGAGCCAGCCCAGATCGGCGGACGAGGGGGGCGAGCCCGGCCGCGCCTGCTGTCGTGTCTGCTCGAGGAGCTGCGCTGCGCGGGGTGGGAGCTGGCCAGGCTCCGGGCGGTGGTCTGGATCCAGCTCGAGCAGCAGGCGGAAGGCCGCCGTGGCGCGCTCGGGCTCCGCCGGCTGCAGCAGGTGCGCCAGGGCGAGCGCCGTCGCGGCGCGCGAGACCAGCTCGGCGGCGAACCAGCGCGCGCGCACCCGCGCCAGCCGGGCGAGCGCCGCCTCCGCCTCCCTGATCGCCGGCGCCCGCCGCATCTGCAGCTCGTGCTCGCGCGAGCGCGCCACTGCCTCGCGCGCGGCGAGGAGCGCGGCCGCGATCTCGGGATCGCGAGCCAGCCGCGCCTCCACCTCGACGGGGCCGAGGACGTCCGGCGCACCAGCGGCGGCGATCGCGCGGCCGAGCGACGCGTCGAGCAGGGCGCCGTCGCCCCCGGCGAGCGGCAGCACGCCGGCCTCCTCCGCCAGCCCCTCGCCCGCCAGCGCGAGCAGCCAGGCCAGGGTCCAGGCCGCCGACCGCACCCTCATGAGACGATGAGCCCGCGCCGGCGGAGCAGGGTGCGGACCAGGTGACGATCGATCCCCGCGTCGCGCGCGATGCCCGAGATGTTGGTGCCGTGGATCGCCTGCAGCCGCCCCAGGTACTGGAGCTCGAAGTGCTCGAGGAGGCGGTCCTTGGCCTGTTTGTAGTCGAGCTCGAAGTAGGCAGGTGGAAACGTCACCGCGTCGCCGCAGGGCGCCAGCGACGCCGCGGACGGAGGGAGCGGGACCGGCGGCGGCTCCGCGGACGGAGGGAGCGGGACCGGCGGCGGGCGCGAAGGGCCGCAGGTAGGCGGGTCCGCGCGACGCGCCTCCGGCTCCGGCAGCCAGTCGCCGGCGAGCTCGGGGGAGCCGTCGACGAAGATCATTGCCCGCTCTACGACGTTGCGGAGCTCGCGGACGTTGCCGGGCCAGCCGCGTGAGGTCAGCACGTTGAGCAGCTCGGGGTTCAGTACCTTCTCCACGTCGCTGCAGCCAGCCTGGTAGAGGAAGTGACGGGCGAGGTGCGGGATGTCCTCGCGGCGCTCCCGGAGCGGGGGCATCTGGATGCGGACGACGGCCAGGCGATAGTAGAGGTCCTGCCGGAAGCGCCCCTCGCGAACCTCCCGGGCCAGGTCGCGGTTGGTGGCGGCCACGAGCCGGAAGTCCACCTTGCGCGGGAGGTTGCTGCCGACCCGGCGGATGGTCCGCTGCTCGAGGACGCGCAGGAGCCGGCTCTGCAGCTCCAGCGGGAGCTCG
>JAKLHH010001240.1 GCA_022710245.1 Myxococcota bacterium | reverse complement strand
GCGCATCCGCCGCGCGCCGGGCCCGTTCATCCGGTTCACGCTCTGCGAGCGACCAGACCCGCCCACCCGCCGCGGCTCCTCGCGCCGCGGAGCCGAAGAACGGGACGGTCGTGCCCCGCAGCGACTCCTCGAGCTCTCGCTCCTCTTGCGCCTCGAACTCCCGGGCCTCCTGTTCCTCGTGATCCCGCGCGTCGTGCTCCTCGAGGTCCCGCGCGTCGTGCTCCTCGAGGTCCCGGGCCTCTCGCTCATCATCCGTCCGGGAGTCACAGGGGGCGCGGGGCGGATCCTCGGGCGCCGCGGCGGACGCACCCAGGGGAAGCGTTTCCGCGGAAGCTCGCGCAGGAGCCACCTCCGCGGTGGCTCGCGCAGGAGCCACCTCCGCGGAAGCTCGCGCAGGAGCCACCTCCGCAGCGGTCATCGACTCCGCCGGCCCGGCAGCGCCGCGCGCCTCGAGCACTTCGCTAAGCGGTGCGGTCCCGGCGTCCTCGGCGAGGGCGAGTCTCGCCGCCTCGAGCGCGGCGGTCAGCAGCGCTCCGAGCTCGGGCGGGAGTCGACCGCGGAGGCAGAGCATGCCCTCCTCGTCGGTCCAGGTGTGGAGGTACCGCTCGTGGTGCTGGCGCCTGGCCCTGTCCTCTTCCTCGGTCTGCGTGCAGCCGCGGAAGAGGCGCGCCAGCCGCTCGAGGTGGTGAGCGGTCCCGTGCCGGGCCACCTCGAGGAGCTCCTGCTCATTGTCCGGCGTGGCGACGCGGCTCATGGCCCGCACCTTGGAGTAGCTCACCTCGCCGCGGGAGAAGGCCTCGCGGATGCGAGGCAGCGTCTCGAGCGCGCGCGCCACCCGCAGCCGCTCGCGCGCGGTCGCCAGGTCCAGCCCGACCCGCCACGCCAGCCACTGCGCGCAGGAGCGGGCGCCGGATCGGGTCCAGCCCTCGCGTCGCTCGAACTCGGCCAGGGCGAGCAGCAGCTGGCAGGTCGCCGCGTCAAGCTGCGCCGAGAGCTCCCCGATCTCCGCCTCGAGCTCCTCCAGGCTGCGCCTCTCGTCGCCGACGGTCGTCGTCTCCATCGTGTGCTCCTCGCCTTTGCGCGCGTCTACTATAGCGCGCCGTTTTTCGACGCTGCGTGCGGCCCGAGGAGAGCGCGCGCGGCGTCGAGACCGCTCGCGACGCTCCACGCTTCGCGGACGCGCCTCCGGCGCCGCCTGGCGCGTCGAGAGGGCGCAGGCTGCAGCGCGATGCAGACGCGAGGCGAGGTCGCTCGCCAGGGCTGTCAAGCAGAAAGTGCCGTCTCGAACGCGAAAACGTCTACCCTGGCTGCCTGCAGCCGGATGCGCCGTCACGGCAGGTCGTGGCCCTCGCGGTCCAGGGTCTTGTTCGGCAGGCGGGCCTGGAGCACTCCTGCGATGCTGTGCAGGATCCGTCCTGCGATGGCCATTTGTCCTCCTCTCCTGTTTGCGGGCTGGCGGTGGCAGGGGATTGCCGGGCTCCGCGGTTCAAGCTGAACGAAGACACGGCGCTCCTCGATCGAACGATACGATCGGCTTCTCGCGCGCAAGAGTTTGGTCGCAGCGGCTGGGCAGCAGCGAGCCTGGACAAATTGTTGGTCGCGGCGGCTTCGACCACCGCCCGATGTGTGGGGCGCCGCGACAATTTGCCCTGCTCGCCTCCTGCGGAGGCTCCGCGATGAAGGGCAAGTTTGCAGTGAGCTCATTCTTCTAGGGGAACGCAAGAAAGGGCTGGTCAGGTCCCAGCGACGGACGCGGCCAACACCATCAGCCGAACTTCGAATCAGGACGGATTAGGACTGCCCTCTCAGCGTGCAGGCTGGCTCTCGTGGTCCCTCCCTCAGCGTGCAGGCTGGCTCTCGTGGTCCCTCAGCGTCCAGGCTGGCTCGCCGGGGCCTTGCTCGGCGCGCCGGAGCCCCGCCCTGGCTCTTCGAGCTGGATGCGCACGTTGGGGCGCGTCCCCGAGTCGGGGGTCCCCATGAAGATCAGCTTGGAGGCGGCCTCGCCGCAGCGGTCCTTGTACATCAGCAGCACGACCAGCGCGACCAGCATGAAGACGAGCGCCGCCAGGTGCGCCCAGCTGATCATGGTGCGCCGGCGGCTCCCCATGTAGCGCTCGAGGCTGATCCGCGGACGCTGCCCGCCGCCCTCGCCGGCCTCGCCCTCGCCGGCCTCGCCCTCGCCGCCCTCGCCCTCGCCGGCCCCCTCGGCCTCCGGCTCCGCGCCTCCCGCGGGCGCTGCCTCGTCCCCTCGCTTCTCGTCCTTCTCGTCAGCCATGATCGTTCTTCCTCTTGACGCTCAATCCGCGGCGGCCGGCCGCAGGTCCAGCAGGCGCAGGCGGACACGGCCGAGGCCGCCATGATCGTCGATCTCGGGCACGAACGCCACGTCCAGCCGGTCCCCCACCGAGGGACGGCGCGCCATCATCCCGAACCCGAACGCCGGCACCACCGCGCGCTTGCCGCGCAGGGCCAGCGCCAGGTGATCGCTGCCGACCACGCGCGCGCTCTCCACGCGCAGCCCCTCGGCGGCGAAGATGGGCTCCGGGTTCGCGTTGCCGTGCGGGCCGAGCCGGCGGAGCTCGCGGCAGAGGCCCGCGTCGACGAGCTCCACCTCGAGCATGCAGTCGACCTCCAGCGTCCGCGCCTGGCAGCCGGTGAGGAGCGGCCGCGCCGCCTCGTTGAGCGCCAGCCGGAGCGGCTCGATCGCCGAGCGCCGCACCGAGAAGCCCGCCGCGGCCCGGTGGCCGCCGAAGCGCTCGAGGTGCGCCGCGCAGGTGCTGAGCAGC
>JAKLHH010000124.1 GCA_022710245.1 Myxococcota bacterium | reverse complement strand
GCGGTGGAGCGGCGCTGGGCGGGGCTGCGCAGCTTCGTCGCCGACGAGCTTCCCGCGGTCGGCTTCGACCCCACGGCCCCCGGCTTCTTCTGGCTCGCCGGCCAGGGGGGCTTCGGCATCGAGACCTCGCCGGCCCTCGCGCGGCTGGCGGGCGCGCTCATCACCGGCTCGCCGCTCCCCGAGGAGCTCGAGGCACGTGGGCTCACGGCGGAGGCGCTCGGGCCGGCTCGCTCGGCGCTGGCGGGCTGAGCTCCTCACTTTCGCTTCGGCCAAACAACCCGACGCCGTCTTCGATCTGGCGCTGCTGGTCTGTGGAGATGTCGCCGTCCGGGGTCAGTGTCAATTGTTGGTCGCGGCAGCTTCGCCCGACCGCCCGACCTGGGCGGCGCCGCGACAATTGTTGGTCGCGGCAGCTTCGCCCGACCGCCCGACCTGGGCGGCGCCGCGACAATTGCGGCGTGGTGGCAGAGCTAGTTGAGCTGGACGCGTCCGACGCTGAAGTGCGCGCTCGTCGGCAAAGGCGGCGTGGGCGGCGGCGCAGGGGTGTTGTAGCGGACCCGACCCACGCCGCCCCCTCCGCCGCTCGCGTCCCCCGCACCGGCGGTGGCCGTGAAGGCAGCCGTCGCGCCGCTCCCGCCTATGGTGCCGGGCCCGGCAGTGGCGCCAGCAGCCGGCTGCCAGGAGGCGTCACCGTCCGCGCCGGTCGCGTCGGTGGAGGGCCACGTATAGGCCCCACCGCCTCCGCCGTTGGCGGCGACGATCCCTGCGCCCTCGATCCGGGCCGCCTCGAGCAGCACCCCGCCACCCGAGCCTCCACCGCCTCCGCTGCTCCCGCCGCCTCCGCCGACGGTGATCGCACCATCGACGCGGAGAGTGCCGGTCGCGGAGATCTGCAGCACGCCGCCGCCTCCACCGCCGACGCCTCCCGCGTTCCCACCAGCGAGGGGCACGAGCTCCGCGGTCCCGGTAACCGCGCCCCCGACCCCGCCGCACGATGGTCCGCCGGCGGTGCCGTACCCGCCACCGCCCCCGCCGAGGTGACTCCCACAGTCGCCAACGTGCCCTTCTCCGGGGGGGCCACTCACCTGCCACGCACTGGCGGCGCCCCCACCCGGCCCCGGGGTCTGCTCCTTGCCGCCCGCGTCGATGGTCCCCGCCACGAGCACGTCTCCGCGGACGAGCAACACGAGCGGGCGGTCGCCCGACGCCACGAGGGTCCCCCCCTTGGCGACGACGAGCGCGTCGAGCGTGAAGACGCAGGCCCCTCCCTGCAAGATGCCGGCGACGAACCCTCCGCTCACCGTGGCCGTGACGCAGGTCGAGGTGTTGACGCCGGTGGTGCCGCTGATCGGGTTGATGGTCTGCGTGGTCCCCCAGGTGAAGCCGTTGGCTGGCACGAGACCGAGGCACGCGGTGCCGTCCGCGCGGCCAAATGGACAGGGCTGGTCGAGGGCACGGTCGGACGCGGCGCTATCTTGGGCGAGGTCGGCGAGGGGCCCATCGCTGACGCAGGTCGACCCCGAACGAGCGCAACCCGCGAGCAGCGAGATGAGCGCCCAGCAAGCGGTGGGAGCGCGTCTGGGATACGCCGAAGATGTCCACATCATCTCCCCGTCGAGAGCGCAGGCTTGAGACAAGGTCAGGGTATCACCACTGGCGGGGAGCTGTCGAAGAGCGCCCAGGCAGACCTCAGAGCTCCCCGAGGATCGAGCGCACCCGCGGCCCGAGCGCCTCCCAGGTGTGGCGCGCCGCCACCTCGCGCCCCGCCGCGGCGAGGCGCGCCCGCAGCGCCGGCTCCGCCGCCAGCCTCGCGAGCGCCGCTCGGAGCGGCGCCACCTCGCCGCTCTCGACGAGGAGCCCGCTCACGCCGTCCTCGATCAGCTCCGCGTTGCCGCCCACCCGGCTCGCCACCAGCGGCAGCCCGGCGGCCATCGCCTCGAGGAGGACGACCGGCGCCGAGTCGGTGCGTCCGTCGGCGAGCAGGCGCGAGGGCAGCGCGAGGAGATCGGCGGCGGCGAGGAGCTCCGCCTTCTCGCGCCCGAGCTGCTCGCCGAGAAACCTCACCGCGAGCCCGAGCTCGCCCGCGCGGCGCTCGAGCCTCGCCCGCTCCGGCCCCTCGCCCGCGACGAGCAGGGTCACGCTCGCGAGCCCGGCGCAGGCCTCGAGGAGGAGCGCGACGCCCTTGACCGGCACCAGCCTCCCGAGGGAGAGCACCGCCACCCGCCCCTCGAGCCCGAGCCGCCGGCGACAGGCCGCGCGCTCCCCGGCGGAGACCGCGTGCGCCGGCGCGGCGATCCCCATGCGCATCACGCGCGCCGCCTCGACGAGTCGGCGGGTGGAGGTGCCGCGGGCGCGCCGCGCGAGCAGCGGGCGCAGCGCCTCGCTGCTGAGCAGGAGCGCGGTGCGAGGGCGCGCGAGCGCGGCCAGCGCCGCCGCCGCGAGCGGCCCCATCCGCCCGAGGAGGTGCACGTCCGAGGAGTGCGCGATGGCCAGGTGGGGCAGGCCGCGGCCCGCGCGAGCGGCGATCACGCCGCAGGGGAGCAGCCAGTGGCTGATCACCGCGTCCCAGCCGGCGGCGCGCGCGTGACAGGCCCGCGCGAGGCGCAGCACGAAGCCGGGCACCTGCAGCCACGTGGCGGGGTGCTGGAGGTTGTCGGGGGCGCCGGCGCCGTAGAAGAGCCGCGGCCGCCGCGCGTAGCGGAGCTGCTCGAGACGGATCCCGGGGCGCGGCTCGGCCTCCGCCGGCGGCAGCGCGGGAGCCGGCGGCGCCGGGGCGAGCACCTCGAGCTCGTCGCCCTGCGCGGCGAGCCAGCCCGCCAGGCCCGCCACGAAGGTGCCGGCGAGGTCGTCGGGGCGGCGCGGGTACGAGGTGGTGAGGACGCCCAGCCGCATCGCGGCTGCCTCGAGGGTCAGCGCGGCGGCGCCGAGAGGAGGTGCTTCGGGGCCTGCGGCTGCGGCGCCAGCGCGGGCGCAACCGGCCGCGCGCCGAGGAGCGGCCGCAGCCTCTGCCGCCAGAGCCGCCGCCCCATGGAGCGGAGCAGGACGAAGAGGATCGGATAGACCACGGTCCAGGGGCGGATCCCCGAGCGTTGCCCGTCGTAGACCGCCCGCACCGGCACCTCCTCCACGCGCGCGCCCACCTCGCCGAGCCGCGCGAGGAGGTCGTTCGGGTAGCCGTAGCGCGCGAAGAGGCGACAGCCGATGGCGCGGAGCGCACCGCCGGAGATCGCCGTGTAGCCGCACTGCGAGTCGAAGATGTGCCAGTAGCCCGAGGTGAGCCGCGTGAGCAGGCTCAGCACCACGTTGCCGAAGAGGCGTGCCTTCGGCATCACCCGCCAGACGCCGCGCCGGCGGAAGCGGTTGCCCTTCACGTACTCGGCGCGCCCGTCGACCACCGGGTCGAGGAGCGCCGGCAGGTCGGCGGGGTCCATCTGCCCGTCGCCGGCCATCACCGCCGTGATCTCGGCGCCGAGGCGCAGCGCCTCCGCGTAGCCGGTGGCGATGGCGGCGCCGACCCCGCTGTTCTGCGGGTGGCGGAGCACGCAGAGCCCGGGCCGACCGGTGCGCCTGGCCACCGCGCCGGTGCCGTCGTCGCTGCCGTCGTCGATGACGATCACGTGATCGACGAAGCCGGGGACGGAGAGGACCGCGCGCTCCACGCGGTCCTCCACGTTGAAGGCCGGCATCACCACCGCGATGGTCCGACGTCGGTACACTACTTGACCTCGAGCGTGATCGACTTGAAGAGCACGGTCAGGCGATCGCGCATCTCTGTCCGCTTGACGTCCTTGGCCACCAGGTTGCGGGTCGCGTCGTTGAGCTTGGTCTCCAGCTCGAGGAGCGTCGTGGTGAGCTTGCGCGCCAGGTCGGCGTTGCGGATCGACTTGCCGAGGAGCTTGAGGTTCTCGCGCACCTCGGTCTGCCGCTGCGCGAAGGTGTCCTTCTCACGCCGCAGGCGCGCGAGCTCCTCCTCCACCTTGGCCAGCTTCTCCTGCAGGTCGAGCGCCTCGCGCAGGGAGGCCTTCAGCTTCGGATCGGCGCTGGGGTCCTTCAGGTAGAGGCCGAGCGCCTGCCGGCCCTCCTCGGAGTAGACGCTGACCCAGCGGCGGACCGGCGTCTCCTCGCGCACCTCGAGCTCGGTCTTGCCCTTGGCGGCGACCTTGGCCGGCGCGAAGTAGTTGTCCTTCTCGATCAGCACGCCCTTGTCCGGCTTGGTGAGCTTCCAGCCGGGCCGGTGCCCGCGCTGCACGTAGAGGGTCGTGGCCTCGCCGCTCGCGTTGTGGATGGTGTACTTGTGGAGCGAGACCTGCTTGACCTCCACCACGATCTGGCCGTCGACGATCTTGATCAGGCGCGCCTGCTCGTCCTTCACCTCGTCCTGCAGGGTGATGATGAAGCGCCCGTCCACCGAGTAGGGGATGAAGGCGGAGGTCTTCGCCTCCACCTGCCCGCCCACCGCCTCGCCGACGAAGTTCCCGTCGCGGTAGATGGCGACCGGCCCCTTCTCCAGCATGTAGCCGGTGCTGTTGGTGAGGCGCACCGCGCGGTAGGGGTTGATCGGGGAGGCGTCCACCCGGTAGAGGAGGATGTCCTCGGCCGGCACCTTCTTGTTCAGGATGGAGACGAGGGCGCTCTGGCGGTCCTTGATGGTGACCGGCTCCTCGATGTCGTAGCGGAAGAGGCTGCCGACCCGCGAGCCGGCGACCAGCGCGCGAAAGCTCTTCTCGAGGAGCGCGTTCGACATGGTCGGCGCCGGCTCGGCGGCGGGCGCCCCACCGTACCCGCCCGGGCCGCGCGTCATCGTGTCCGACTTCGGCGAGGGGGCCGCCGAGGCCCGCCGCGGAGCGCGATAGCGCGCCTCCTTCTTCGCCTTGTCCTTGCCGCCGCCCTTGCCGTAGCCGCTGCCGTAGCCCTCGCCGTCGTCGGAGTCGGCCAGCGACTTCGCCTCCTCGGCGGGCGCGGCAGCGGCGGACTCGTCGGCGGCGCCGCCCGTCGGCGGCGGCGGCGCCTCGGCCCAGGCCTCCTGCTGCGGCGAGAGGTCAGGCCGGCGCACGTAGCGCGGGGTGTAGAGGTCATAGGTGAAGGTGAGCGGCGTCCCCGCCGTGAGCGCGAGGCCGACCTGGTCCCAGTCCTCGCCGGAGACGTTGTCGACCACCGCCCAGCCCTGCAGCAGCCCCTCCTTGGAGTCCTTGCCGAGGACCACGCGGTAGGCCGGCTTCCAGGTCGGCATCTCCACCACGTAGCTGACGAGGACGTCGTGCGGCGTCGGGCCGGCCAGGTGCACGGCGAGCTCGACCGGCTTCCAGGAGCCCTCGTCGAGGGAGACATCGAGCGCCTTGCGCAGGCCGAGCTCGAGGGTGCGGTCCTGGACCTGCAGCGCGTAGACCTTGGAGAGCTCGAAGCTCTGCAGGGTGCCGTCGTCGCGCAGGATGGTCAGGCGCCACTCCCCCTTGTCGGAGAGCTGCTCGACGCCGACCAGCCGCCCCTCACCCGAGGCGTCGCTCGCCTGCACCGTCGCGCGCGCGCCGCGGAAGGCCTGCGCGATGCCCACCAGGCCGCCGCTCTCGCGCACCTGCTGGGGCAGCGCGGCGAGCTGGCGCACGCGGGTCTTCTCGACGGGGAGCGCGATGTTGATCGCGCGCCCGGTGCCGAGGTCGACGACGGTCAGCGACTTGAGCACGTCGGCGATCTGCTGCGGCAGGATGCGCAGCTTGAGGAGGTTGCCCTCGACGCGCCCCTGCCTCTCGAAGTAGCCGATGCCGTTCTGGTAGAGCACCGCGCGAGTGACGCGGAGCTCATCGGGCCGGGTGGCGTGCAGGCCGGTGCAGGCCGGCAGCGTGGAGAGCACTCCGAGAGCGCAGGCGAGCAGCGTGAGGCGCGTGAGGTGCATGAGACTCCTGGTCAGCTGTTGGCGCCGTGGGGTCCAGTCCAACAACCTGTGATGGGTCGCGACGGCCTCGGACGACCGCCCAACACTTGTCGCGGCGCCGCCCAGGTGCGCCCGGGGGTACGGCGGCCGGGCGCAGCTGCCGCGACCAACAATTCGCCCTGCTCGCGTCCTGCGGGCGCTCCGCGATGCAGGGCGAATCTGTGCGGCGCCCGCGACCGCGGATGCGGATGCGAGCAAGGTGGATCGCCGCGGAGCGGCGGGACCAGCAAGGGACCGCTCTCGATCTCTAGAAGGGGATGTCGTCGTCGCCGAGGTTCGACGGCGCCTGGGAGTCGTCCGGCGGCGGTGGCTCGCCGCCCACGCCGGCGCCGCCCCCGCGGCCGCCGCCGCCGAGGAACTGCACGATCTCGGCCACCACCTCGGTGGTGTAGCGCTTGTTGCCGTCGCGGTCCTCCCACTGGCGCGTCTGCAGGCGACCCTCGACGTAGCACTGCCGGCCCTTGCTCAGGTACTCCTTGCAGTGCTCGGCCTGCTTACCCCAGACGACCACGCGGTGCCACTGGGTGTCTTCCTGCGTGGCGCCGTCCTTGCCCGTGTACTTGCGGGTGGTAGCGAGCCGCAGGTCGGCCACCGCCGAGCCGCCGCTGGTGTAGCGGAGCTCCGGGTCCGCGCCGAGATTGCCGATCAAGATCACCTTGTTGACGCCTGCCATGGGGCCTCCTCGCGAGGACGATGAACTACCCCCCCCGCCCTGTCAAGCACCCGCAGATCCGGCGGTTCCCGGCGCCCCGGGGGCCGTGGCGGGGGGCTGGGAGCCGCTGGGGGGCCGCGGGAGCCGCGGGGAGCCGCGGCCGCAGCGTTTACACCGCGCGCTCGCTTGCACTATGCTCCGGCCCATGCCTCTCGCCACCATCCTCGTCATCGACGATGAGAAGAACATCCGGCGCACGCTCCGCATGGTCCTCGAGTCGGAGGACTACCGCGTCCTCGAGGCCGCCACGGCCGAGGAGGGGCTCAAGCTCCTCGAGGAGGAGAGCGTCCACGGCGTCCTCCTCGACCTCAAGCTCCCGGGGATGAGCGGGCTCGACGCGCTCGCCCGCATGCAGGTGGAGGCGGGCACGGGTACGGTGGTGCCGGTGGTGGTCATCTCCGGGCACGGCACGGTGAGCGACGCCGTGCAGGCGACGCGCCTCGGCGCCTTCGACTTCCTGGAGAAGCCGCTCGACCGCGAGCGGGTGGTGATCACCCTGCGCAACGCGCTCCGTCAGGCGCAGATGGCGCGCGAGGTGGGCCAGCTCCGCCAGCAGGTGAAGGGGCGCTTCGAGATGATCGGCTCGAGCGCGGTGATGCAGCGGCTCTTCACCGAGATCGCCAAGGTGGCGCCGACCAAGGGCCGGGTGCTGATCGCCGGCGAGAGCGGCGCGGGCAAGGAGCTCATCGCGCGCGCCATCCACGACAACAGCCCCCTCGCCGGCAGCGAGTTCGTCAAGGTCAACTGCGCGGCGATCTCCCCCGAGCTGATCGAGAGCGAGCTCTTCGGCCACGAGAAGGGCGCCTTCACCGGCGCGGTGGGCCGCAAGCGCGGGCTCTTCGAGGTGGCCGACGGCGGCACGCTCTTCCTCGACGAGATCGGGGACATGAGCCTCACCGCCCAGGCGAAGGTGCTGCGCGCGCTGCAGACCGGCGAGCTCTCGCGCGTGGGCGGCGAGCGGGTGATCAAGGTGGACGTGCGCGTCATCGCGGCGACCAACAAGGAGCTGGTGAAGGAGGTCGAGGCCGGGCGCTTCCGCGAGGACCTCTACTTCCGGCTCAACGTGGTCCCGCTCCGCGCGCCGTCGCTGCGCGAGCACCGCGAGGACATCCCCGACATGGTCCGCCACTTCGTCGCGGAGTTCTGCAAGGAGAACGGCTTCCGCGAGAAGGGGCTGCAGCCCGAGGTGCTCGACCGCCTGATGGCCTACGAGTGGCCGGGCAACGTGCGCGAGCTGAAGAACATCATCGAGCGCGTGGTCATCATGAGCGACGAGGTGATCCGCGTCGAGGACCTGCCGCCCTTCTTCACGGCGGCGGCCAAGCCGGCCTTCGACCTCGGCCGCTACGCCGACCGGAGCCTGCGCGACTTCCGCGAGGAGATGGAGAAGGAGTTCATCCTGCTCCGCCTCGAGCAGAACGAGTGGAACATCTCGCGCGCCGCGGCCTCGCTCGGCATCGAGCGGACCAACCTGCACAAGAAGCTCAAGGCGTACGGGATCCAGCGGGGACAGTAGCCTCCGCCTCCCGCCTCCCCCGCCTCTTCTGCCTCCGCCTATTGCTTCTGCCTCCGCCTATTGCTTCTGCCTCCGCCTATTGCTTCTGCCTCCGCCTATTGCTTCTGCTTCTGCCTCCGCCTATTGCTTCTGCTTCTGCTTCTGCTTCTGCTTCTTGCTCCCTGCACTGGCGTCGAGCGAGCCCGGGCCATCGCCTCGCCCGCTCGAGCGAGCCGCAAGCAAGCGCCAGAAGCGTCTGCCTCTCCTCGGCGCACCTCCCGCGCGCAGCCGCCCCTGCACGGCCTCTCGCCCGCGGGAATGATGCGCGGCGCCTCCGCCGTCCGCGGGCTCGCGACCGACGTCGCAAGACCAGCGAGCAATAAACGAGCGGCTCGCTCGAGCGGGCGAGGCACGGCGAAGCCGTGGCCCGGGCGGCGATCTGGGGATGGGTGGAGGGATAAGCCCTACGCCGCCATCGCCGCCGCGCACGACGCGTCGAGCTCGCCGACGATGCGCACCAGCTTCTCGCGGATCTTGAACTTGCGGCTGTAGACCGTGTTCACGGTGATGCCGAGCTCCTCGGCGAGCTCCTCGGGCCGGCGCTCCTCGTGGAAGCAGGAGACCACGAAGTCCCGCTCCTCGCCCGAGAGCTGGTCGAGCGCGCGCCGGGCCAGATCCGCCGCCTCGCGCTCCTCGATGCCCGCGTCCGGGGAGGAGGCGTCGACGAGGAGCCGCTCGGGGCAGGCGATGTCGTCGAGGTACGTGCAGTCGGCCGAGCGGAGCCGCAGCTGGTCGATGGTCGAGTTGGTGGCCATCAGACCGACCCAGCTCGCCAGCCGGTAGCCGCGCGACGCGTCATAGAGCCGCAGCTTGCGCATGTCGTCGCGGAGCAGGACCAGCCACACCTCGGCGACCAGGTCCGCCAGGTCCTCGGCGCAGAAGGACGCGTTGTAGCGGCGCAGGACCTTGATCACGCAGGAGACGATCAGGTTCTCGTACCGGCGGGAGAACTCGGCCCAGGCCTGCTGGTCGCCGCGGAGCACGCGCTTGAGCAGGCGAGCCTCCTCCTGCTTGAGGGCGTCCGTCTTCTGAGCGGCGGATACACGAGTCCTCACTGCACCGGTGGTCTTCTGGCGCATCGTCTAACCTCGGTCTGGGGGTGGGTTGGCTCTAGCTGCTCTGTCTCGCCGGCCCGTCTTCTCGAATCAGCTCTGTCAACTCTGGATCGCTCAGCCGAGGAGACATACGCGGAGGGGTAGGCGAAGTGTTAAACAATCGTACAGGGGTGATGCGTTTCTGCGGCGGGCGTGCCGGAAGCTGTTGCAACGGAGCCACACCCGCCCACGCCACATCGGGAAAAACTTCCTCCTTTCGTGCTCTTCCCCGCTGGCATGGATCCTGATATCCCTTCGCGCCAAGGAGAGACCATGATGAGCACGAATTGTTGGTCGCGGCAGCTCCCCACCACCGCCCGACGTGTGGGGCGCCGCTCCTCGAGAACGCCGCTCTGGCTTCCCCTCGCCCTCGGCCTGCTGGCTCTGCCCCTGCCGGCCTTCGCCAGCCGTGACGTCGCCACCCGGATCCGGGAGGGCGAGATCGTGACCGTCTCGGTGCCTGGCACGCCCGGTGTCCTGCCGGGCCGGGCGATGGGCGTCATCGACGCGCCGCCCGAGGTGGTGCGCCAGATCCTGACCGGGTTCCAGAGCTACAAGAGCTTCGTCCCGCGCATCACCGCCTCGCGGCGGGTGAAGGACAACCGCTTCGTGATCGAGTGCGATCTCCCCTGGCCGGTGAACAAGACCTGGGCGTACCTCGCCACCCAGACCGGCAACCGCAACGGCATCCTGGTCGTCACCTGGAAGATGCTCAACGGCACGCTGAAGTCCTACGAGGGCGTGGCGTGGATCCACCCCTGGGGCAACGGTCGCAGCCTGCTCACGTACCAGATGCTCGCGGTGCCGCACACCGCCGCGCCGAACGCGATCCTGACGAGCGGCCTGCGCGACGCGGTGACCACCATGGTCGAGTCCGTGCGCAAGGAGGCCGCGCGCGTGCTCGCGGCGCGCGCCCACCCGGGCACCCAGGTCGCTGCCCAGCCGTCGCACACCCACTGAGGCGCTGCTCCGCCCCTGGCCGCCGCACCGCGGCGCGCGCTGACACCCGCATCCTCGCTGACACCTGGGCCCTCGAGAACGCGGGCCCTCGAGAACGCGAGCCACGCGACTTGCGCGATCGATCGCGTCCGGACTAGACTGGAGTCGCAACTCACGGCAGCGCATGCGCTCCGCTGCCACTCGCTCCTGCTCGTTTCGCTCGCGCTGCTGCTGCTGCTGTCCTCCACCTGATCCTGCGCGCGCCGCCCTGTCCTCTGGCTCTGCTGCTCGACCGCTCTGCTGCCCGGCTCGCCAGCGACCCGGGGATCGCGCCCACCGCGGCACGGCGCGATCCCCGGGACCCGCGCCCGTCTCCGTCGCAGCTCGCCAGGAACAGGCGAACTCGCCGGGGCTGTTGTATGATGCCGCCACCATGCACGCCCGCCGGCTCGCAGTGCTGACAGCGCTCCTGCTGCTCGCGCCCTCCCTCGCGCACCCCCAGCGCAAGCCCGCTCCGGTGCCGAGCAACGTCCCCGGGGAGCGCAGGCCCACGCCGCTGCCGGAGGCGGCGAGGACACCGCAGGAGGGCTCGGGCAAGTCCACCTCGCTCTTCGAGACCGTGCTCGGCTGGAAGGCCTCACTCTCCGCGATGCTGCCGGAGCCAGCCGTCTGGGCGGTCCTCAGCGCACCGCTGTGGCTGCCGCTCCTCATCATCATCGTGGTCGTCGCCCGCCGGCGTCGGCGTCCGCCGCCGCGCCGGGCCGCGCCGGAGCGCGAGGCGCCCCGCGCCACGCGGCCACGCGACGATCGCACCGGCCCGCAGCCCCTCGCGCGCAGCGCCCCGGCGGGGCGCAAGCGCCGGCAGAGCCTGCTCGCGCTCTCCCGAGAGGAGGAGGCCCCGCCGCCGCCGCTGACGCCCGCCCAGACGGTGCTCGTCGCGCGAGCCGCGGGCGCGCCGTCGCTCTACGATCGCCTCCTCGGGCTGGGCCCCGACGCGGAGGTGCTCCGCTGCCTGCGCGCCAGCGCCCGCGAGATCCTCGACGGAGTCACCTGGGCCGCGACGGTGAAGGACGGCGGCTCGGCGCGCCTGGAGCGCCTCGGGGCGGAGTGGGCGCTGCACGTCGCGCTCGGGCGTCTGACGGCCTGGCTCACCGCGCACCCGCTGATCGCCGCCGATGACCTGCGCGTCCAGGTGCCGGGCGAGCTCGCGGCCTCGGACCTGCAGAGCCTCACCGTCACGCAGGCCGACG
>JAKLHH010001239.1 GCA_022710245.1 Myxococcota bacterium | reverse complement strand
AGCGCCAACGACACGAGGAACGTCTCGCCCCCCGAGAGCGTGGTGAGCGGACGGGATTGCCCCGCCTGCCATTCGTCGCGGATCGCGAACGCAAGGCGCCCCTCCGCCCTGCAGAGCGAGTACCTGTCCGACAGGCGCCCCAGGTGGACGTTCGCCCGTCGCACGAGCTCTTGAAGGTTGAGCGTCTGCGCATAGAGCTGGAACGCTCCGCCGTTGTTCGTGCCGATCAGCTCGTGGAGCCTGCCCCACAGGTCCGCTTCGCGCTGCGCAGCCTGCCAGGCCTCGTGGAGCTCGGCGGCCTTGCGGCGGTCCCCCTCCATCCTCGCGCCTTCCGCCTCGCGCGCAGCCTTTGCGCGCACGGCCTCGTCCCAACGCTCTCCCGCCTCCTTCGTCTGCGACTCGAGAACCTCGAGCGCTGCGGTCTCGTCGGCCCCCTCGGGCTTCCTCGCAAGCACCGCCTCGAGCGCGCCGCGTCGCTCCGCCGTCAGCGTCGCGGTATCCTGCCGCTTCCGCTCCCATCGCGTCCGGTCCCGGAACAAGCGCTCCCGCGTTGGCTCGTCGAGCAGACGTGCCTCGAGCTCCTCTGCCCCGGCGATGCCGAGCTCCTGCAGGCTGTTCTGCAGTTGCCGCGAGAGGCTATCGAGCTCCTCGGCTCCCTCCGCACACCTGCGCTTCGCCTCGGCGATCCTCGCGTCCGTCGCGCCCAGCGCCTCTCGCAGCGCGCTCGTCTTCGCGCGGAGCGCATCCACGGCGAGCGATGCCTGCTTGACCGCCTCGTCGAGCTCGCCCTGCACGACGTCGGGGTCCCGCCCCTCGAGCGCCTCGGCGACGTGATGGCGGCAGAGCTCTTCCGCGGCGGACCGCTCCTGCTCCTTGTCGAGCGCGGTGCGCGCCGAATCCGCCGCTTCGGCCTGGACGACTTCGGCCTTCTCGCGGTCTGAACGCGCAGCGACGAGCAGATTGCGCAGCTCGAGCCGTGTCGCGTCGGCGCGCTTCAGCGACTCGACCTTCACACGAGCATCCCGCAGTGAATCGGCGAGCTCCACGCCATCGCGAAACAGTCCGAAGGGCTCGAGAGCACTCCGAAGCGACGCGCTCCCCTTGGCGATTTCCGTGGCAGTTCGCTGCTCCTGCTTGTCGATCTCGGAGAGCTTCGCCTGGAGCTCCGCCGTGCGGGCTTCGTTCTTCGTTGCGTCCGCCTGCTCCCGTGCCTGCTCCCGCTCGTTGCGCTGCAGGGTCGCCTGCGCGTCGGACACGGCCTTCGTGAGTTGCTCCAGACGATCGCGCCGGCCCGAGATCTCGCCGAGCTTCGCATCGACCTCCACGCCGAGGCGCTCGATTGTGGCGTCGTCGCCGAGCGGCACGCCGGCCGTAGCCTCGGTCTCCCGGAGCGCGGACAGCGCCTTGTTCGCCGCCGCGGCGTACTCCGCTGCGAGCCTGTCCTCGGCGACGGCCTTCCCTTCTGCCTCTGCGTGCTCCTTGCGCTGCTTCTTGAGCCCCTTCTCGATCCGCTTTCGCTGCTCCTCGAGACTAACCAGCTCCGCCTCGAGAGCGTCGCAGTGCTCGCCAATCCGTCGGTCCTCTTCCGCGTAGTCCCCGGAGTCGATCGCTGGGTGCTCCTTGCTTCCGCACAGCGGACAGTCCTCTCCGCTTCGAAGACGATCGCGTTCGCGCGCAATGCCCCTGGCCCAGCTCAGGTGTTCGAGCGTCTGCCGCCGGGACTCGAGACCGGCAACGAGCTCCGCAACCGCCGCTTCGTCGGCCGCGATCGACGCGGCGATCTGCTCCGCCTCGTTGCGCTTCGTGGCGGAGGTGGATGCGCTCGCGGCCTGTTGCACCTGCGCGCTACGGACCTCACCGAGCAGACGCAGGGCGCTTGCGAGCGTGGATTGCATCTGCCGGGCGGCGTTCGCGTCCTCTTCGAGCGACCTGCGCATCGCAGCCGGATCCGGGTGCTCCCCGAGTGTTTCGGACAGCAACGCTTGCGTCCGCGCGACCGCGTCGTTGGCCGCTTCGACCCCCTGCTGCAGACGCGCCAGCCGCTCCTGGAGCGCAGCAGAATCCTGACGGCATGTCTCGAGAGCCTTGGCGCTCTCGCTGCGCTCTTGGCGAAGGCTCTCGACGCTCCGCATCGACTCCACGAGGCTCGCGTGCTGGACCTCGAGGAGACCGATTCGATCGACGAGGTCGCGGAACGGCTCGAGCGCAGCAACCGCGGCCTCGGCCTCCTGTTGCGCATCGCAGGCCTTCTTCTCGGCCCCTTGCAGAAGCCCGAGCCTCTTGTCGCACTGCTCGCGCTTCGCTCGCGCTGCGATGCTCAGCTTTCGCGCGTCCTGCAGCTCCGCCACCGCAGCGACGAGCACGGCGCGCAGCCGGCGCGCCTCGACGATGGCGGGCTGGGCTTCGTCGCGCACGCGTTGCCGCTCCTGCCGGAGCACGTTCGCTTCGTGGAGGGCGTTCTCCTCGCGCAGCAGCTCCGCGTGCTGATCGGCTCTGCCGATCTCCAAGGCTCCGCGCGACGCTCGCTCGGCCTCGAGGCGCGTGGAAGCGGCCTTGCTCCCGGCCAGCAGCGCCGCTGCACCCTGGCAGCGTTCGTGCTCGGCCAGGCGACGCAGCTCGGGAGCGTGGGCTTCGAGCTCCTCGACAGCAGCGGCTTCCTCGCGGAGTCCCTGGTCGAGCCGGAGCTGGGAGTCGTCCACGGCCTTGCGCCATCCGAGGGCGGCTTCGACGCGCTCCTTGTCCTGTCGCAGCCTGGCCTCGTCGTCGGTGGCCTTCTGCAACGACTCG
>JAKLHH010001238.1 GCA_022710245.1 Myxococcota bacterium | reverse complement strand
CCACCAGCGCCGCCAGCCGCTCGCTGCCGCGCGCGCCGTCCTCGTCGGGGAGCGGGTGCCCGGCCTCGACCACCTCGACCCGGCGCAGGGGGGCCCGGGGCTGCCCGCGCCGGGTGAGGACCAGCCCGGCGGCGAGGTGCTCGCCGAGGAGCTCCTCGACAGCGAGCGCCATGGCAGGCGAGGCCTTGCCCGCGCCGACCACGAGCACGCGCCGACCCTCCAGCGGATAGCGTCGCTCGCCGGCGACGAGGGTCTCGCCCTCGCGCCGCACGCTCGCGCGCACCGCCGCGACGGGGTCGACGGCGGCCAGGGCGGCGCGCACCAGCTCCGCCCCCACCGCCCGCGGGCCCTGCACGGCGCTCGGGCGCGGGCCGCTGGCGCTCACGGCTTGCCGGGCGCGGCGCCGCCGCTCTGCTTCAGCAGCGAGCAGTCGAACTCGCGGATCAGGCGCAGGTTGAGCGCCTCGAAGCCGCCCGGCTCGGTGGCCGAGCTCCAGCCCACGTGGTGCTTGTACTCGGCCTCGATCTCGCTCAGCGGCTCGCCGTTCACGCAGCGACGGAGGACGCCGAAGATCATCCCCGAGCGGTGCATGCCGCCGGCGCAGTGGAAGTAGAGGTTGCCCCGCGGCGGCTGCCCGCCCGGCCTGAGGATCTGCTCGCGGATCAGCCGCGCGATGAGCTCGCTCGCCGGTTGGAGGTTCTTCGCGAAGTCCTTCTCCTCCTCGACGAGCTGCCGCCAGTTCGACGAGGGCGCGCCGGCCGAGTCGTGGTAGCTCGCGCCGAGCTGCTCGGCGAAGCGCCGCTCCGCCTCGATCAGATCGCGGAAGGGGAAGGTCCCCGTGTAGAGGTTGATCACGTGGCGCACGTGGGCGTCCTGGATCAGCGTCTGGAAGCACGGGCTCGGCCCGCTCCCCGCCACGATCAGGCTGCTGCGGAAGACGAGGACCGGGTGCTCGCCGCGCTCGTCGCGCCAGCTGAGCCCGCGGAGCGCGGTCACGCCCAGGTTGTGCAGGTGCGTCTGCTCGTAGAACGAGCGCACCAGGTAGCCGAGCGCGTGGTGGCGCGCCTTCTTCAGCTGGGCCGCGTCGGGGGTCGTGCCCCAGTGCGAGGCGATCCCCTCGGCGATCTGCTTCGCATACTGGTCGAGGGTGGTCTCCCACCGCACGATGGAGTTGCAGCGCAGCGAATCCGGGTTGATCGCTGCCGCGGTGAGCACCTTGCGCGTCGACGGCGCGGTCACCTGGTCGCCGGCTCCCGGGCAGGTCGCCAGGTGGGCAGGGCGGGTACAGCCGGTCAGCGCGGGGAGCACGAGCACGAGGAGCACGAGGAGGTCGAGGAGGCCGGGGCGAACGTGCATTCAGCTTCTCGGTTGCGATGTGAGAGAGGACTTTGGTAGACTACTCTCAGTGTTATTTCTGGAATATAGCCAACACTTGGGTCGGGACCACGACGTCATCGGTAGGATCCAGGTAGCAAATGACCGACGAGTGGTAGCAGACTCTACCGCGACCATGTGCTCCTGCACAAGCGCGAGGAGGCCAGGGGGGCGATGATCGATCCGGCCCGGATCGCAGAGCTACTCCTGACCGGCTCGGTCGACGGGCTGGTGGCGATCGACGGCAGCGGCACCATCGTCTTCTTCAATCAGGCCGCGGGGCAGATCTTCGGGCGGGACCCGGCGGAGATGCTCGGGAAGAGCCTCGAGGTGCTCTTCGTCCCCGGGATGGTCGTCGAGCACCAGCGGTACGTGCGCGACTACTTCGCCGGCCAGGGGCGAAACGTCGTCGGGCACATCATCGAGACCGAGGGCTGGCACAGCGCCGGGCGCCCGGTGCCGGTGGAGATCACGCTCAGCGCGGCCGCCGCCCCCGCGCCGCTGGTGCTCGCGTCGATCCGCGACATCACGCTGCGGCGGGAGGTCTCACGGCGCAACGAGTCGCTCCTCGAGATCGCCTCGCGCGCGCAGAAGATGGAGGCGCTCGGCACGGTGGCGGCCGGCGTCGCCCACGACCTCTCCAACGTCCTCGGCGCGGTGATGGGCTACAGCTCGGCGGTGCTCGCCGAGCTCGATCGCAGCCAGCGGCACTACCACGACCTCTCCCAGATCCTCGCGCTGGTTCACCGGGGCAGGCAGCTCGCCGAGCGGCTGCTCACCCTCAGCCGCCCGGGCGAGGCCGGGCGCGAGGTGCTCTCGCTGAACCGGATGGTGCGCGGCACCGTCAGCGTGCTGCGGCGGACGCTGCCGCGCACGATCGCGATCAAGACGCGCCTCGCCCGCGAGGCCAACGTGGAGGCGAACCTCGCCCAGCTCGAGCAGTGCCTCCTCAACCTCTGCATCAACGCGCGCGACGCCATGCCCGACGGCGGCGAGCTCACCATCGAGACCCGCGGCGTGGAGCTCGGCCCGTCGGCCCCGGGGTGCGACGAGCTGCCGGCCGGGCGCTACTGCCAGCTCGCCGTGCGCGACAACGGCATCGGCATGGAGCCCGAGACGGTGGGGCGGGTCTTCGAGCCCTTCTTCTCCACCAAGCCGCGCGGCGAGGGGAGCGGCCTCGGGCTCACCATCGTCGCCGCGCTGGTGAGGGAGCACGGCGGCGCCGTGGCGGTGCAGACCGAGCAGGGCCGCGGCACCGAGGTGGTGCTCACGCTGCCCGCCAGCGACGCGGCGCCGTCCCTGGTCGAGACCGGCAGCCCGCGGACGGGCCCGCGCACCCGCAGCCAGGGCGAGCAGATCCTGGTCGTCGACGACGAGCGCTCGCTGCGCACGATGGCGAAGCGGCTCCTCGAGGCGCTCGGCTA
>JAKLHH010001237.1 GCA_022710245.1 Myxococcota bacterium | reverse complement strand
ACCCGGCGCGCGCGCCCCGCCGCTGGGGGATGGTCGCCGGAGGCCTCGCCGTCGCGGGGGCGCTGATCGCGATGGCCATGGTCGCGACCCGCGGCCCGCGCCCGACGACCACGCCGCCCGCTTCCACGCCGAGGACGGCGCTGCCGGGCAGCGCGGCCACCGCGCCCACCTCGCCGAAGCTCGCCGAGCTCCTGCGCCGCGTCGAGGAGGCGGTCGGCGAGGGCTTCTTCACTCAGCCCACCGGCGAGTCCGCGCTCGACCTCCTCCGACAGGCCGAGGCCGAGGCGCCCTCCGACCCGCGGCCGGCTGCCGCCCGCGCCCGCATCGCTCGCACGCTCGAGGGCGCCGGCGATCGCCTCGCCGCCGCCGGGATGTCCCGCTCCGCGCGCACGCTCTACGAGGAGGCCCACCTCTTCGACCCGAGCTCGACCCGCCTCGCCGAGGTGGCGAGGAGCGAAGGCGCGGGCGCCCGCTCCGGCGCGCCCGCGAGTCAGGCGGCGCGCCCGGAGGTCGGCCTGGCGCGCATCGCCTGGCTCCTCTCCCAGGTGCAGCTGGCCGTCGCCGACGGCCGCTACCTGAAGCCCGCCGGCAAGAACGCGCTCGAGTTCCTGGTGCAGCTCAAGCAGCTCGACCCCTCGGGGGTGAGGTCGAACGAAGCGCGCCAGGTGATGACGGCGAACCTGCGCCGCAAGGCCGACGAGCTCTGGCGTCGCGGCGACTTCGCCGCCGCGCTCCCCATCTACCAGCTGGTGCTGGCGCTCGACCCGGGCGACGCGCTCGCGCGGGGCCGCCTGAAGTCGCCCGCCTCCCCGGTGGCGGCGGCGCCCGCGGCGGCCGCCCCCGCGCGCCCGCGCCCCGCGCCCACCGGCGAGCAGCCGCTCCCCGAGGAGCAGAGCGATCCGACGCGGGCGAAGCAGCTCGTCGGCGAGGGCAGGCGCGCGCTCTCCGAGGGCAAGCTCGCCGACGCGCGCGAGCGCTTCCTCGCCGCGCTGAAGGCGAGCCCGCGCAACCCGGCGGCGCTCACCGGGCTCGCCTCGGTGGCCTTCGAGCAGGCGAGCTACCCGCAGGCGATCGAGCTCGCCCGCAAGGCGCTCGGCCAGAGCCGCGGCGAGGTGCAGGCGCAGCTCGTCCTCGGCGACGCCTGCTTCAACCTGCTCCGCTACGACGAGGCGCGCAAGGCGTGGGAGGAGGTGCTGCGGCTCGACCCCGGCAACCGCAGCGCCGCCAGGCGGCTCGAGAAGCTGAAGAGCGCCCCCCGGTGACCACGAGCGCGAGCGGGCTCAGTTCGGCTCGCCGTCTCCGCGCTTCGGCTTCGTCTTCTTCCTGGCGAAGATGGCCTCCCAGCCGTCGCGGTACCGCGAGCTGCTGACGCGAGCCGGGCCCTCGTGGCCGGTGCTGCCCGCGGCGCCCCGGGTCTCCTCCTCGGCGGCGTAGAGGGTCTTCACGTCGTAGAGGAGCGGGCTCTCCTTGCGGCGCCGGAGCGAGACGATCTCGCGCGCGGCGAGCGGCTGCCCCTCCTTGACCGGGCGTAGCTCGGCGAGCTCCAGCTTCCCGGGCCTCGAGCGAAGCGCCCGCACCCCCGCGCCGTCCTCGGTCGGGCCGTGGACGAGCACGACGTCCTCGGGGGCGCCGCCCCCGGGCGCCTCACCCTCCTTGCCCTTGCCGTGGCCGCCGTTGCCCTCGTGCTCGCTCATCGCCCGGAGCATAGCCCGCTGGGAGTGGGTCGAACAGGGGCCCTGACCGCGGCTCGCCCTCGCCGCGGCTCGCCCGTCAGCCTCGATCCGCGCTGCTCGTCCTCGACCGGCCGGACCCGGCACGGACCCGGATCGCGGCACCGTGGCAGGACACGACGTCGGGGGTGGAGGTTGTAGTCTGACGCCCCCTTCCAGGGGCCGCGGCCCCACGATCTGACCGCAACACCCGTGTGATCCCCGCAGGTCCCGTGCGGTCGGCGGTGGCGCACCCGTTGCATATCCCCGGGGCATGACCCGCTCCTTTCTCTTCCTGATCCTGAGCTCGCTCCCCCTCGCCTGCAGTCCGCTGGACCTCGGCGACAGCGAAGGTCCGGTCCTCGGCGGCGGCCGCTCGCCGTACGTGGTCAACGGCCAGCCGCACAGCGGCCACCCCTCCGCGGGCCAGCTGACCCACAACGGCTCGCTCTGCACCGCCACCCTGATCGGGAAGAAGACCGTCCTCACCGCGGCCCACTGCGTCACGCCGGGGATGAGCCACACCTTCAGCCTCGATGGCGTCGACTACCCGTCGGCCTCGGTCAAGCAGCACGAGAGCTACAGCGAGGCGACCATCAGCGACGACATCGCGCTCGTCATCCTGCAGCAGGCGCCGAGCGTCACCCCCTGCCCCATCGCGATCACGGCGCCCAGCGTCGGCCAGGAGATCACCATCGTCGGCTTCGGCAAGACCAGCGAGTACGCCTCGAACGCGGGCGTCAAGCGGATGGCGACGGCGAAGATCCAGTCGGTCAAGGCCACGCAGATCACCATCCCCGCGTCGCAGAGCTCCACCGACGGCAACCTCTGCAACGGCGACTCTGGCGGGCCCAGCTACGCGGTGCTTGGCGGCGTCGAGGTCACGGTGGGCGTGCACTCGACCAAGGCTGGCGCCTGCGGCGACGGCGGCACGGACACCCGCGTGGATGCCTACCAGACCTGGATCACCCAGAACTCCGGCGGCGACGTCGTCAAGCCGGGCAGCGACCCGAACCCCAACCCGAACCCCAACCCCAACCCCAACCCGAACCCCAACCCCAACCCCAACCCGAACCCCAACCCGAGCCCGA
>JAKLHH010001236.1 GCA_022710245.1 Myxococcota bacterium | reverse complement strand
CGGAGCACCAGCGAGGTCCCGGCGCGGTTGCGGTTGTGACCCTCGTCGCCCATCTGCAGCGCCTGCGCGATCAGCGAGCGCAGGTCGAGGGGCCCGTGCTTGGCCAGCGCCACGCCGAGCGCCGGCGCCAGCTGGTCCCGCATCCAGCGCAGCCGCTCCAGCACCTCGGGCGCGAAGGCGCCGTAGCGGAGCACCTTGCCCAGGCCCTCGTTCAGCGTCGCGAAGGCGACGGTGCCGCTCGCCTCGTTGGCGACCTCCCAGACGGGCATCGAGGCGGTGACGATGCCCGCCATCGGCCCCACCGCGTCATGGTGGTGGCAGGGCGAGAACTCGATCTCGCCCGAGGCAGCGAGCCGCTCGGCCTCGGCGGGGGTGGCGGCGAGCCCCTCGTAGAGCAGGCCGCCGATCACGCCGCCGCGCATCGGGCCGCACATCTCCGGCCAGCGCACCGGCGGGCCCGCGTGCAGCACCAGCTTGGGGTGCATGCCGGGCACGGCCTCGAGCGCCGTGCGGACGGCCCTCACCACCGGCCGCGCCGCGACCAGGCGACGGAGCGCCTCGTCGTTGGCCTCGGCCAGGCGCCGCCGGGCGGCCGCGGGCCAGAGGAGCAGGCGCTGCAGGCGCTCGAGCGCCGCGGGGTCGCCGCCGGCCGGGGGACGCCACTCCACCTGCGCCACCTCCGCGCCGGCGAGCTCGAGCTCGCGCGCGAACGACTCCAGGCCGAGGTTGATCACCTTGAGGTCAGGGGTGAGGAGCGGTCGGGTCTCCATCAGCGCCTCCCGAGGGCCTTGGCGACGCGCGCCGCGGCGGCCGCGGCGGCGATGTTGCTGGGCAGCACGTGGACGCCGGCCTCGCGCAGGATCGCCTGCTGGCGGCTGAGCCCCTGCGCGTCGAGGTCGGTCCCGGTCACCGAGCCGATCACCGCGAGGCCCGGGTTCCGGCGCCGCGCCTCGAGCACGGCCGCGGCGGTCACGCCGGCCGGGTCAGGATGGCTGCCGGCGCCGAGGACGCAGTCGAGCAGCACCACCGCCGTCGCCGGGTCGGCGCCGAGCCGCACGATCCACTCGGCGCGGAGCGCGGGCTCGATCATCGGGTGCGGCCGCCCGCGGGTGAACTCGTCGTCGCCGAGGTCGATCACGCTGTGTCCGGCGGGGAGCGGCCCGGCGGCGTGGTCGAGGTTGGAGTGGATCTCCTCGAGCTGCCCGCGCAGGAGGAGCAGCGCCTCGGCGCCCAGCGTGCCGCCGCAGAAGAGGCCGTGCAGGTGGCGCTGGGTCGGCGTCATCCGCGCGACCAGCTCGTCGGTGACGGGGGCCGGGACCTTCTCCTCGGGCGGCGTCGGCGGGCCGTCGGCGGCGAGCGCACAGGCCATCCAGGCCGCCTGGCTGAGATCCTGCGCCAGGCGCACTCCCGCGGGCTCCTCGCGCTTCTCGTCGCCGAGGAAGACCGCGACCGCGGGCTTGCCGAGGGTGGCGAGCCGGCCGAGCAGCCGCGCGGCGACCTTCGGCTCGGGCGGTTTGGAGACGAGGACCAGCACGCGCGTCGCCGGATCGGCGGCGAGGATGCCCAGCGCGGCGAGCGCGGTGAGGCCGCCGACCTTGGCGCTGAGGTCCCGTCCGCCGGTGCCGAGGATGTGCGAGACGCCGCAGCCGAGGCGGTGGATCTGGCAGGAGACCTCCTGCAGCCCGGTCCCCGAGGCGCCGACGAGCCCGATGGGGCCGGTGCGGACGCGGTTGGCGAAGCCGAGGGGCTTGCCGCTGATCAGCGCGGTCCCGCAGTCCGGGCCCATCACCAGCAGCCCGCGCGTGGTGGCGCTGCGCTTGAGCGCGACCTCCTCCTCGACGGGGACGTTGTCGGAGAAGATCATCACGTGCAGGCCCTGCTCGAGGGCCTTGGCCGCCTCGTAGGCCGCGTACTGGCCGGGGACCGAGATCAGCGCCAGGTTCGCCCCCGGGAGCTGCGCGAGGCCGCCGGCGAGCCCGATCGGGCGCTCGGCGGCGGCGTGCTGGGCGCCGCCTCGCTTCGGCGAGAGCAGCTCGTCGAGGCGGGCCGCCGCGCTGTCCAGCGTCGCCGCGTCCGGTCCGCGCAGCGCGATGACCAGGTCGGTGGGGCCGAGCGCGGCCAGCGGCGCAGGGTCGAAGCCCTGGCCGGCGAGCAGCTCGCGGTTGGCCGGCGTGGCGAGGACGACGTGGCCGGCCTCGAGCCCGGCGCTCCGCCCGAGCTCCGCCGAGAGCGACATCAGGAAGACGGAGTCGTAGTAAGAATCCTTGCGGATGAGGATGCGATCCATCGAGAACCCCGCTGCAGGTGCCTTGAGGCTACCTGAAAACCGCACCCCGAAGAAGTGAGAAGCGCTGCCCTCGTCGCCAGAGCGTGAGGAGCCGGACCTTCGCCGGGCGTCGGGCGCTCAGGGCGCGTCCTCTGGCCGGCTGTCCCGCCGGGTGATATGGTTACCCATATGAAGACGACCATCGATATTGCAGACTCCCTCTTCGCGCGGGCCAAGGCGCTCGCCGCCCGCGAGCGGATCACGCTGCGCCAGCTCGTCGAGGAGGGGCTGCTCTACGTGCTGCGCCAGCGCCGCCGGGGCGGTCGGTTTCACCTGCGCAAGGTCACCTTCCGGGGGCAGGGGCTCTCGCCCGACCTGGCGGGCGGTAGCTGGGAGCAGATCCGCGACCGAGCCTACGAGGGCCACGGCGGATGATCGCGGTCGACACGAACATCCTCGTCTACGCGCATCGCGAGGACTCGCCGTGGCACGAGCCCGCGTACCGCCGCGTCGCCCAGCTCGCCGAGGGGCGAGCGGC
>JAKLHH010001235.1 GCA_022710245.1 Myxococcota bacterium | reverse complement strand
CGGGTCCTTGAGGAACTCGACCGTCTCCTTGAGCTCGGCCTTGGCCTCCTCCACGCCGGCCACGTCGGCGAAGGTGGTCTTGGTGTCGGTCTCCACGTAGACCTTGGCCTTGCTCTTGCCGATGGACATCAGCCCACCGCCCTTGCCGAGCTGCCCCGAGACCCGCCGCATGAGCAGCATCCAGACCCCGAAGAACAGCAGCACCGGCAGCACCCACGAGAGTATCGTCGAGAAGAGCTGGCTCTCCACCTTGCCCCAGAACTTCACCTCGTGCTTGCCGAGCTCCTCGGCGAGCTTGCCCTCCACCCGCGTGGTCCGGAAGTGCTTCCGTCCCGAGCCGTCGGGCTCCTTCAGCTCGCCGCGGATCTCGTCCGCGGTGATCACGATCTCCTTGACCTTCTTGTCGCGGACGAGCTTCTGGAACTCGCTGTACGGGAGGGGAGTGACCGACTGGTATCTGACCCACAGGTCATGAAGCAGGAAGATGCCCACGATGGCGATGAGCGCGTAGACCAGGTTGAAGCGAGCTGTGTTCTGCATTCCGAGCTCCCGAACGCAAGTAGGTTAGCGAGACCGAAACCGCTCGGCAACGCGAGCGCTCCTGGGCCGCCTAGCGGGTGCGCGAGCGTGAGACGTGGCCATGCGGGCGTTCCTGCAGCGGGCTCTCGTGCCTCGCTCATCGCTGCCTCCGGTGCAGATCAATCGCCGGCGATGGCTCACTCACGACTGTCGCCGCTGGTCGTGGCCTGGCGAGCCGGCGCCTGCGTTTGACTTGCATAGCAGAGGATGCCAGGACGCGCCAAGCGGTCGCGGAGCGTTTGGTCGTGGCTCCCGTCACCGTCGGCACGCCGCGGCGGACCAGCATGCGTCTCCTCTCTCCCGCGCTCGGCGACAGCCCCGCACGCTCAGCGCGCGCGTCGCCGCGGGGGCTTGAGCCCGCGCTGCGACCTCCCCGACGGCTTCATCGGGCGAGCGCGGCCGAGGGCGGGGGCGCGCTCGGGGAACGATCCGCGCAGGCGCTCGCGTGGCGGCCGCTCCCCGCGCTCCGGGCCCGCCGGCAGCGGCTCGATCCGGACCCCCGGCATCCGCGGGTCGGGGCGCCGCACGGCGGCGGCGAAGTCCTGCGCGACGGCCTCTGCGACCTCGAACTGCGTCTCGCGCGGGAGGACCACGATCTTGCCGATCTCGTCGCGAGTGACCTGGCCCCGCCGGCAGAGCAGCGGCAAGAGCCACTTCGGTTCGGCCATCTTCTCGCGGCCGAGGTTGATGCGGAACCAGACCACCTCCTCCGCCGACGGCCCACGCCTGCTCGCGGGCTTGCTCCCCGGCTGCTGCCGGGCCGCCGGCTGGCGCCCCGCCGCGGCCGTCTCGGGCAGCTCCTCGGGCGCCGGCAGCCGCGCGCGCTCGCGGCGCACCAGCGCCACGGCGACCAGCAGCGGGTCGCGCTCCTCGAGCAGGCGGAGCGCCACGGTCCGCTCCTCCTCGCTGGCGTCCGCCGCGAGCGCGGTGAGCTCCGCGCCCAGCCGCTCGTCGTCACGGGCCCGGATGGCCTCCGCCGAGGGGACCGCCGTCCAGCTCGCCGAGACGCCGGCCTGGCGGAAGATCTGCTGCAGCCGGTAGCGCTCCGCCGGGGTCGCCAGCAGCACGGCGACGCCCTTGCGCCCGGCCCGGCCGGTGCGCCCGCTGCGGTGCTGCAGCCCCAGCGCGTCGCGGGGCAGGTCCACGTGCAGGACGAGCTCGATGCTCGGCAGATCGAGGCCGCGCGCCGCCACGTCCGTGGCCACCAGCACCCGCGCGCGTCCGTCGCGCAGCGCCTTCAGGGCGCGGGTGCGCTCGGGCTGGGTCAGCTCGCCGGAGATCGCCACCACCTCGAAGCCGCGCTCGGCCAGGCTCGCCGCGGTGTGCTGGACCGCCTCGCGGGTGCCGCGGAAGACGAGCGCGCTCACCGGGTCGAGCAGGCGCAGCACGTTGACCATCGCGTGCTCGCGCTCGCGCGGCGCCACCACGTGGGCGCGGTAGTCGATGTCGGCGTGCGCCTCCTCGGGAGGGGTGGCCGCGACGCGCAGGGCCTCGCGGGTGTACCGCTTCGCGAGCGTCACGATGGGGCGCGGGATGGTGGCCGAGAAGAGGATGGTCTGGCGCTCGGAGGGCGCCGCGCCGAGGATGGCCTCGAGCTCCTCGCGGAAGCCCATCTCCAGCATCTCGTCCGCCTCGTCGAGGACCAGCGCGCGCAGCGCGGAGAGGTGCAGCGTCCCGCGCTCCAGGTGATCGCGCAGCCGCCCCGGCGTCCCGACGACGATGTGCGTCCCCTGCGCGAGGGCGCGCGCCTCGCGGCGCGGGTCCATGCCGCCCACGCAGGACGCCACCGTGCCCCGGGCCGGGGCGAAGAGCCAGGTGAGCTCGTGCTGGACCTGCACGGCGAGCTCACGCGTCGGGGTGATCACCAGCGCGAGGGGCCGGGCCGCGGCGGCGCAGACCGACTCCGCGCCCAGGATCACCTCGGCGAGGACGAGGCCGAACGCCACGGTCTTGCCCGAGCCGGTCCGCGAGGAGACCAGGAGGTCACGCCCGCGGAGCTCGGGGGCGAGCACGGCCGACTGCACGGGCGTCGGATCGACATAGCCCCGGGCAGCCAGGGCGCGTTCGAGGGCGGGGTGAGCGCCCAGGGAGGAGAAGGTCATCGTTGCTACTAGCACATCGCGCAACCCCTGCGCGGGAAACCTGCGTCTGGATCGAGAGTCGGTCTGGATCGAGAGTCGGTCTGGATCGAGAGTCGGTCTGGATCGAGAGTCGGTCTGGATCGAG
>JAKLHH010001234.1 GCA_022710245.1 Myxococcota bacterium | reverse complement strand
CGAGCTGACCCAGGCGTAGGCGGCGATCGAGGCGAGGAGCACCCCGGCGAGGCCGAGCAACCAGAGGCGGACGGTGCGTCGGCGGCGCCTCACCGCGTCGCCTCCTCCGCCCGGCGGAGCGGCGCGAGGTCGGGCGCCTCGCGGAGCAGGAGGACGCCGAGCCCGCGGCGGTTCGGGACCAGGCGGCCGGCGCGATCGGCGCGGAGCGCGAAGAGGCCGTGGTCGCCCGGCGCGAGCGCGGGGAGGTCCGAGACGCGGAGCGTGACCGCCCCGACGGTGCCGCCCTCCAGGACGAAGCTGAGCGCCCCGCTCCGCTCGCCGCGCAGGCTCTCGCGCACGCGGACGAGGACGGTGGAGAGGATCAGCGAGTCGCCGTGCTCGCTCCGGCCGAAGGCGGCGCTGACCCGCTCGACGGCGCCGACCACCACGCGCTGCGCGCCCTGCAGCCGCTGCTCGAGGGGCGGCGCCTCGGCGGCGACGACGGGGGCGAGCTCGGGCTCGGGGGCAGCGCAGCCCGCGATGGCGGTGACGGCGGTGACGAGCAGGAGGAGGAGCGTGGGGGTGGGGGTGGGAGCCGTCGAGGCAGAGCTTCTCGTCGGGTACGGCACTGGATCGAGGGTATCACCGGCCTGGCGTCGGGCCAACCCGCATTCCCGCAGCACGCATTCCCGCAGCACGCATTCCCGCAGCACGCATTCCCGCGGCACGTATTCCCGCAGCACGCATTCCCGCGGCCTCGACGAGGGTCGGGGGGGGCCGCCGCGGGCTGCGCAGCGCTCTCTACGCCGCGCTCTCCAGATCTCTCTCGGAGAGCTCGATGGTGACGCCGGGCAGGATCGGCGGCGGGCCGAGCGGCAGCAGGTCCTCGTCGCGAAGCTCGACGGTGCCCGAGGCCATCAGCGGGCCGCCCGTGTGCCGCACCTTCAGGTAGCGCATGAAGCGCTCGAGGCGGGGCACATCGGCCGTGCGCAGGCGGAGCAGGCGCAGGCCGAGCCCGCGGGTGCCGTTCCGCTGGCAGCGCACGACGCGCGCCACGCAGGAGATGACGCTCGCCGGGAGGTCGGGGAGGCGCAGGTAGAGCTGCACGGTGGTGCCCACCGCGAGGTAGCAGACGTCCGTCACGAAGATCCCCGTCGCGCTCAGGTCACGCACCACCACGCGCTGGGTCCGGCTCACCTCGAGGAGCTTGCCGCGGTGGAAGAGCGGGCAGCAGTCGGCCAGGATGCCGGCCCGGAGCCGCGGCGTGCGCCGCCGATCGCCTCCCTCGACCACCGCGTGGCTGGAGAGTCCCGGCACGTCGTCCTCCTTCCGTCAGTGGGCGACCTCGACCAGCCAATGCAGCCCCCGTACCGGATCCGCCCTGCTCGCGGCGCCAGATCGCCTGGAGTTCGTGCAAGCTGGCGTGGCGTCGAGGGGCGACAGCGGGCCGCTGGGGACTGGCGTTCCCCTCGGGCGGGGTTTGGCCTGGGTTCGGCGGACCCCGGCTCAGGCGGCGACTCAGGCGGCGACGTCCTCGAGCTCCTCGAGATCATCCTCGCTCAGCTCGAAGGTGATCCCGGGGATGATGGGCGGCGGCTCGATCGTCGAGAGGAGGTCCTCCTCCTCCAGCTCCAGCGTGATCGCGGCGGTCAGCGGCTCGGCCACGCGGCCCTGCAGCGAGTCGAGGAAGCGGTGGAGGCGCGCCGCGTCGCAGGTCCGCACCCGGAGCAGCTGCACCCCTGCCCCACCCGCGAGGCTCTCGTGCCGCCGCGCCACGCGGCCCAGGCAAGAGACCTCCGTCGCCGGCAGATCCGGGAGCCGCAGGAAGAGGTGGAGCAGCGTGCCGACCCGGAGCTCGGGCGCTCCGGCCAGGAACACCCCCCTCGCGCTGACGTCGGTCACCACCGCCTGCCGTGCGCCCCGCACCTGGACCAGCTCGACGCCGTGGAAGAGCGGGCAGTAGTACGCGCGCAGCCGGGTCCGGAGCCGCCGCGAGCGCCTCCTCTCGCCACACCGGTCCCCGACCGGCCCGCTGGAAGAGCTGGCCACATCGACCTCCTGGAGCTGTCTGATCCTGGAGAGTTGCACCTGCCGTGCCCGCGGGATCCCGCCGCCCTGCGCGGAATCCCGGTAGCCTCCGTGCGTCAGCAGCCAGCGTGGCGTCGACTGTCACACCACGCTGCCGGGTACACCTGTCCCCGGCGAGCTCGCGCTTCATCGCGGAGCCTCCGCAGGAGGCGAGCACAGCAAGCTCGCGGCCAGCACGAACGAGGCCGCTCAGAAGAGCTCGGGCTCGGCCTCGGCGAGGGGCGCCGCGCAGCGCGGCTCGTCGCGGCGGGGGTCGTTGACCCAGCGCCCGACCGGCTGAGCGACCAGCTCGGCCCGGGCGGCTGCCTCGAAGACCTCCCGCAGCCGCTCCGGGTCGTCGACGGAGGGATCCAGCCAGAGCGCGTAGAGCTCCGGCGGCAGGATGACCGGCATGCGCTCGTGGATCTCGGCCACCACCGGGCTCGCCGCGGTCGTCAGCAGCGTGCACGACTCGACCGCCTCGCCTCCCGGAGGGCTCCAGCGCTCCCAGAGCCCCGCGAAGGCGAAGGGCCCGCCGTCAGCGCGACGGATGAGGAAGGGCTGCTTGGCCTTGCCCTCGCGCCTCCACTCGTAGAACCCGTCGGCCACCACCAGGCAGCGCCGCCGCTTCATCGCCGCCCGGAACGCGGGCTTGCTCGCCGCCGTCTCGCAGCGCGCGTTGATCAGGCGGTTGCCGATCGCGGGATCCTTGGCCCAGGACGGGATCAGGCCCCAGCGCAGGAGGTGCAGCCGCCGGCCGCCG
>JAKLHH010001233.1 GCA_022710245.1 Myxococcota bacterium | reverse complement strand
GCCAGCGCGTAGAGGCTGCCGCAGAAGATCACCACCCCGACGACGAAGAGCCACCCCGCGGCGCGGAGCGCCCAGCCGTCCCAGCGCGCGGCGGCCGCGGCCACGGCGAGCAGCGCCACCGCGTGCAGGAGCTGGTAGCGGGCGGCGGTCTCGAAGGTCGCGAGCAGCGTCGGGGACAGGCGACCGCGGAGGGCGTGGGCGCCGAACGCTCCCGCGCCCACCGCGAGCGCACCGAGCAGGCCACCGAGGAGGAAGAAGACACGATCGCCCATCTCGAGCACCTCCGGCTGGCGGCAAGGATTGCAGAGGAGCCCCGGCCTGTCGATGCTGGAGGCGTGCCGGAGGCCGCGAGGACCCGCAATTGCAGAGGAGCCCCGGCCTGTCGATGCTGGAGGCGCGCCGGAGGCGGCGCGCGCGTCAGCAGGCAGCAGACCGGTGGACGGCAGGCACTCAGGTGAAACTTTGCGGCCCCGAGGTGAAACTTTGCGGCCCCGAGGTGAAACTTTGCGGCCCCGAGGTGAAACTTTGCGGCCCCGCGGTTTGACGCGTCGCACGCACCAATCGAGGAGGAGCTCGTGAATACGGGTGGCCGGGCGGCGCAGCGGGGGCCACAATTCGCTACTTGGAGTGTGGGGTCATGCAGCACGAGCAGGTCAGGGAAGAGGCAGGAGGGAAGGCGATGTCGACCGAGCAGCAGCGGACGTTGCGCTTCCTCGCCGGCAGCTGGCGGGGCGAGGAGGTGGTCGAGTCGTCGCCGTGGGACCCGGAGAGCGACGTGATGAGCGGCCGCTTCGACGCGCACGTCGAGGTGGACGACGGCATCCTGGTGGCGGACTACAGCGAGGAGCGCGGCGGTCGGGTCTGCTACCGGGCGCACGGCATCCTCGGCTGCGACGCGGAGGGCTACTTCCTCTACTGGTTCGATCCGCTGCGGCAGGGTTGCTGTCCGGCACCAGCCCGCGGTCATCGCGAGGGCGACCGGCTGGTCTTCGCGTGCCAGACCCGCCGCGAGTGGGCGCGCTTCAGCTTCGAGCTCGAGGGCACGGACCGCTTCACGTTCCGGCGCGAGGTCTCGCCGAACGGCGTGCCTGGCTCGCCGATCATCGAGACCCGCTTCGATCGCGTGCACCTCGAGCGGGCCGCCGTGAGCACCACGGCGCCGCGGGGCGAGGGCTGCCCCTTCCGCGGGGTCTGCCCGGCCGGCCAGGTGATGGCGCTCTCGGAGCGGACCTGAGGAGGGCGCCGGGCGGGACACAGGGGGGGAAACATGTCGAGAGAGCAGAGCTGTCACCTCTGCGACCTGCTCGCGGGGCGCTGGGAGGGTGAGGAGACGACCGAGCGGTCGCCCTGGGACCGGGACAGCGATCTGATGAGCGCACGGCTCGTGGCGCACCTCGGTCGCAGCGGCGACCTCGTCATCACCGAGTACCTCGAGGCGCGCAGCGGACGCGTCTGCTACGAGGCGCACGGGCTGCTCGGCTGGGACTCGCTCCTCGGGGCCTACCTCCACTGGCGCGACAGCCAGGGCGGCTTCCGCGAGACCACGCCGGCACTGGGACGCT
This sequence comes from Myxococcota bacterium, assembly GCA_022710245.1. The sequence goes on along the minus strand of JAKLHH010001233.1, from coordinate 1,247 downwards.
GGCACGACGACACGGCCATCTTCGAGCGCCGCGGGGGCGGCTGCTGGGCGCGCTTCACCTTCCTCCTCGAGGGGCGCGACGCCTTCACCTTCCGGCGCGAGTGCTCCTGCGACGACTCGCCGGGCTCGCCCATCATCGAGGCCCGCTTCAGGCCGGCGCCCGTCCTGGAGCGGAGGCCGCTGGTTCCGCCGTACAGCTGGTGGTAGGCGATCGCGCTTGATCCCGCGGGCCGGCCCTGGAATCATGATCCCCTCAACCTGCTGCGCGAGGAGTCGACCATGGAGAAGACGTGGAACGCCTGGGTCTGGATCAAGTGGAAGGCGGGCACGCCGACCAGCGCCTGGGAGCGCTGGCAGAAGAGCAGCCACATCAAGCAGGCGTGGTCCACCCAGGGTGAGTGGGACTGCTGCCTCGCGCTCGACATCACCGAGCACGACGCGCTCGAGGAGTTCGTCTGGAAGGAGATCCGGACGAACGAATGGGTGGAGTCCACCCGCACCATGTGGTCGAAGCGCTGGTGGTGACGGGCGCGGCGATCCCCTGAGCTGAGCTGCTGTCCTCGACCTGCCTGCCGTACGACCCGGGGCCGGGCCACCGTTACCCGCCTGGCTCGAGCCAGAATTCCGGATGGGGTCAACTTGACCTCCCCCTGAGCAGGTCCGGCGCCAGAGGGAGTCAGAAGGAAACGCTCTCCCGCCACAACCCGGGACAGGCCGTCCCGCCGCGCCTGCTGAAGACTGCAAGAGGTCAGAATATCAGGGCTCACCTTCGCCGCGGGCACGTGGATCGCGCCTTGCAGCCGGGCCTCCCGGACACTTCCAGGTCTATAAGATGAGAGCTCAGCTGATCCTGATCCTGTTGGCCGCCCTCGTCCTCTCCGGGCCGGCGCACGCGGACGAAGGCAAACCGGACGCGAAGACCGAAGCCAGGGCTGGGGAGAACAAGGCGGAGGCGAAGCGCGACAACAAGACGTGCCTCGAGTGTCACGCCGACGGCGTCGACGCTCACCTGCGCGTCAAGGCAGCGGACTTCGCCAGGGCGCCGCACACCGAGGATAGTGGGGTGAGCTGCGTCGGCTGCCACACGAAGGCGGCGACGGTCAAGGACGTCACCGACCACGGCAAGCTCGGGCCGGCGAGCTGCGAGGGTTGCCACGACGCCGCGGCCAAGCTGCGGGACAACGCGCATGGGCACAGCCGCCGCGGCGGCAAGCTCCCCGACTGCAAGAGCTGCCACGGGGCGGGGCA
>JAKLHH010001232.1 GCA_022710245.1 Myxococcota bacterium | reverse complement strand
CGCGCCAAGCGGATCCAGCCGAACACGCCGGGCTCCTTCATCGAGGCTGGCCAGGGCACGCTGGAGAGCCTGACCGGCAAGGCGACCGACATCGCGGTGAAGATGGAGGGGCTGCTCAACAACCTCCTGCGCGTCACCGACGAGGAGAACCGCGTCCGCATCAAGCGTCTCCTCGACGACGCCGACAAGCTCACCGTGAGCTGGGAGGAGATGGCGAGCGGCAACCTGCCACGCATCAAGCGCATCCTCGCCAACGTCGACCGCGCCACCGGCCTGATGGAGAAGGCGGGCAGCTCGGTGGCCCGCATCGCCGACGAGAACTCCGGCAACATCCGCGAGGCGGTCTCCGCCGCCTCGGGCGCCGCGCGGGCGCTGCAGAAGATCGTCAGCGGTCTGAACCCGCAGGCGACCCTCGGCGCCATCACCGCGGCGGCCAACTCGGTGAAGAAGCGCATCGACGACCCCTCGATCACCCAGGCGCTCAGCGCGTTGCAGAGCGCGGCGACCCGCATCTCGGGGCTCACCCTCGAGCTCGGCAAGGTGGTGCGGCAGCGCGATCGCCAGCTCGGGATGATCATGGAGAACCTCGACCGGACCTCCGCGCACCTGAAGGAGTTCGCCCGGGCGATCAAGGAGCGGCCGTCGCTGCTGCTGCGCGGCGACACCCGAAAGGAGCGATAACGGCTATGAGCGCCTGCCTGTTCACTCGTTGGTCGCGGCCGCTCCGCACGACTGCCCAGCCTGTGCGGCGCGGCTCCAGCCGCGCCAGCCGTCGGGGCGTCGCTCCCCTCCTCGCGCTCGTCCTCGCGCTCGTCCCCATCCTCGGCGCCTGGATCCTCGGCGGCTGCTTCGGCGGGACCGCGGTCGAGGAGCACTTCTACACGCTGGCCGGCCCACGCACGCCGCTGGAGAAGGGCCACGGCCCGCGGCTCCTGGTCTACGACCTCGTGGCGGCCTCGGGCTACGACACCGCGCGGCTCGCCTACCGCGTCTCCGACAACGAGCTCCGCTACTACGGCTACCGCCAGTGGGTCTCCGACCCGCCGCGCCTGATCACCGAGATGGTGGTCCGGCACCTGCGCGCGTCCGGCCGCTTCTCGCAGGTCGCGCGCGGCGACAAGCTCCGCGACCCCGACCTCGTCCTCGAGGGGACCATCGACGCCATCGAGGAGGTCGACATCGACGAGAAGACCTGGAAGGCGCGCCTGGCGATGAGCTTCTCCGTGCGGCGCGGCGAGAGCGACAAGGTGCTGCTGCGCCACGCCTTCGACGTGCTGATGCCCTGCGCCAAGCGCAACCCCGACGAGGTCGCCAAGACGATCAGCAGCATCCTCGCGCGAGAGATGGATCGCCTCGCGCGCGTCATCGCCAACGCCCGCTGAGCCCTCACCATGCTGCCGAGGCTGCACCACGCGCCCCGCCCGCGCCCGACCCGGCGCGTCCCCTTCAGCCGGCTGGTGAAGGGCGCCTTCTTCGCGCTCGGCCTGCCGCGGAACGCCTTCGCCGCCGTCGACGTCACCACCCGCTGCAACCTGCGCTGCAAGCACTGCTACTTCTTCGAGCAGGAGCACCGCCGCGAGCTCTCCGTCGACGAGTGGGAGGCGCGGCTGCGCCGCCTCAAGCGCGAGGCCTGGCCGCACCCCTACGCGGCCTACCAGTGCAGCTGGGTCGGCGGCGAGCCGCTGCTGCGCGAGGAGGTGATCGAGCGCTGCAAGGGGCTCTTCCCCTATAACATCGTGGTCACCAACGGGCTGCTGCCCCTGCCAGCCTGGCCCGACGTCCACTTCTTCGTCTCCGTCGACGGCACCCGCGAGGCGCACGAGGCGGTGCGCGGCGCCGGCACCTACGAGCGGGTGAAGCGAAACGCCGACCGGTCCGACCTCGACGTGATGATCACGACCTGCGTGAACCGCCTGAACGCGCACTGCCTCGAGGAGCTGATGATCGAGTGGGACGCGACCGGTGTGCGGCACGTCGCCTTCGAGTTCCACACGCCGATCCACGGCCTCGCCGCCGACGCCGAGCTGGCGCTCTCGCCGGCGGAGCGGGACGAGCTCCTCGAGCTGATCCTCGCGCTGAAGGAGATCTACGGGAGCTTCATCCTGCCGCCGCCCCGCACCTACCGGCTGATGCACTCGACGCGCAGCCGCGCGGTGACGGACGCCTGTCTCTACCGGAGCAACGCGCTGGTCCTCGGCCCCGACGGTGAGCACAAGCGCCCGTGCATGCTGGGCCCCAAGGCCGACTGCGATCGCTGCGGCTGCATCATCCCCTTCGTCACCCGCGCGCAGGTGGACCGGCGCGAGATCCTCACCGACCTCTGGCACGAGCTGCGGGCGGGGCTGCCGTTCTAGGCCGTTCTGGGGAGGAACACCCGATCAGACTGCCTGGCCAGCGAGCCCCGCCGCGCCCTGCCAGCGAGCCCCGCCCCGAGGCCACGCGCACCCGGTCGCCCTGAGTCAGCGACCACTCAGAGCGACGCTAGCCCCTTGACTGCGCTGGCGCTCCAGCTGGTACTGGAAGTGCACCCCCGTGAGGGCGTCGTCCGAGGAGAATGAGATGCCGCGAAACCCGTGCCGCTGCTCGCTGCTGCTCCTCCCGCTCCTCGCCGCCTGCAGCTCCGGCTCATCGCCCGCGCTCGACCTGGCGTCCTCGGAGCGAGGCCTCGATCTCGGCGCTGACCGCGGGCTCGCGGAGCTCCACCTCGAGGCCGGGGCAACGCTCACCAGCGCGCTCGAGCAGCGCGGGCTCGCGGTCGCGCCAGGGAGCTTCGCCTTCCTCGACCTCGGGGCCTGCTGCGCGTCGTCCTGC
>JAKLHH010001231.1 GCA_022710245.1 Myxococcota bacterium | reverse complement strand
GCTCGTGCCGCAGCCCGCGGCGAGCAGCGCCGCGAGCGAGGCGGCGGCCAGCGGCACGAGCGCCAGCTTGATCAGCGACCGTCGTTCGGGTCGGGCGTGGGCGCGCATCGGTCCTCCCTTTCTTGCTGCCAGCGAGGGGCCTCTGGGGCCGTCCCCCTCTGAGTCCATCCCCCTGACACCAGCACGAGGCCAGCTGCAAGTGAGCGCAGCTCGGCCCGCTCGGCGCCCTCAACGAGGTGTGGGGCAGCTCGGCGACCGACGTCTGCTGCGCCCCATCGACCGCCCCCTGGGATCACGCTCCCATGCTGGGGGAGTTGATCCCACCGCCGGCTCGAGGAGATCCACGGCCCTACGAGCGGCCCTGATGTTGCAACCCGACCAGCCAGGCAACCAGGCAACCACGCAACCACGCAACCAGGAGACAACCGATGGCGCGAGCGCTGGTCCTGATGGTGCTGCTCCAGCTGGGCTGCGGTGGCGACGATCCGGCGCGAGACACCGGCTCGACGCCTCGAGACAGGGGGGGCGCGCGATGGTGCTCCCGGCGAGAGGCTCGGCGATCAGGGCGCCGGCTTCTTCTCGCTCGAGGGGACCATCGACTTCGACCCGAAGATCTGCGCCGCCTCCAGTCCGAGCACCGACTGCGCGGGGACGCTGGTCTTCGGCGTCTGGACCAGGCCCGCCACCGACCCCGAGCCGGGCGCACCGCTCTACCTGGGGGGCGCCTTCGGCGCAGGCAAGGGGACGTCCTTCAAGGCCGACAAGGTGCCGCTCGCGCCCAAGCTGTACCTGAACGTCTACGTCGACGACGACGGCAACGCCACCGCGCAGAACCCGTGGCCGAGCAAGGGCGACCCGGTCCACTTCGACCTCGAGCCGTTCACGGCCGGCGCCGGGCAGAAGATCACGCGCAACATCCTGCTCTGGGCGCGGCTGCCCTGAGCCGGCGGCGCCCTGTAGCCCGAGCGGCCGGAGGCCGCGAGGACTCGCGAGTCCGACAACAGGTCACGGTGGCCCATCGATGCGTCAGTCGGTGGGGCAAGGAGGCCCCACCTCTGCTGCACCGACGCGCCGGCGGGGATCGCAACTGATCGAAATGACGGAGGCGACCCTCTCGAGCACTCCTGGCCCGCGGCTTGCTCAAGGGAAGCGCGACCAACGACAGCCAAGAGGAGATGCGATGCGCGCCACCGACCCGACCGGAACGCAGGCTCTGCTGGAGGAGCTGGCCCAGGCCCGGACGCTGATCGCCCTGCTCGACGCGGCCAACAGCGCCAAGGCGGAGCGGATCAGCGAGCTCGAGGTGGAGTGCGCGCGGCTGCAGGTGCGATCCGCGCGGCTCGCCCGGGTGGGGCTGCAGACGAGACGGGCGGCGCGGCGCGAGCAGGCCCACGGCTGAGCGCGCAGCTCGCGTCGCTCGAAGGCGCGCGCAGGCCCACGGCTGAGCGCGCAGCTCGCGCTCGGGCTCCCTCGAGAGCGTGACCACGGCGAACCTCGGGCTGCACCACCGGCCGCCCCCGCGGTTCCTCTCTCACCAGCAGGCGCTTGAGGACCCCAGCCCGCCTGCTAACCTACCTGCAGATCTTTGCAGACACGTCCCTCGATCGAAGTCACGCCCGTCCCTCCACCGGGCGGGCGCTCAAGCGCCCCCGTCCCCCTCGCCTCCCTCGGGCCTCTCCGCCAGCGTGACGGACGCGAGCGCCGCCAGCGCCTCGAGGGTGCCGCGGCTCTCATCCGGCGACGGTGCGCAGGGGGAGGAGGAGTCCGGCGCCCCGGCGAGTGGGAGCTCCGGCGCCCCGGCGAGTGGGAGCTCAGGCGCCCCGACGAGTGGGAGCTCCGGCAACGCGGCGAGCGGAGGCTCCGGCGCGGCGAGGGGGAGCTCCGGCAGCGCGGCGAGCGGAGGCTCCGGCGCGGCGAGGGGAAGCTCCGGCGCGGCGAGCGGAGGCTCCGGCGCGGCGAGGGGAAGCTCCGGCGGCGACGCCAGCGGGAGGAGCTCCTGCGCCGCGCTCGAGGGGCGCGGGGCGAAGGGATCCCGCGCCCCCGGAGCGCGTCGCGCCGGGATCGCTGACGGGTCTGGCCGGCTCTCCGTGGCCGCCGGGCCTGCGCGCCCGCCCCCGCCGCCCGCCGCGGCGGCGGGCCTGGCCGGCAACGCCTCACCGCGCGCCTCCCTCGTGATCAGATCCTCGAGCCCGTCCGGGGTCGGGTCGCGGAGGCGAGTCGCCCGGCAGGGGGTCAGCAGCGGAGCGAACTCCGAGGAGGGTGGGGAGAGGACCTCCGGCTGACGCTCGAGCGCGGTGTGCTCCAGCTCGAGGAGTCGCTCCAGCCAGGAGCGGCGCCCGAGGCCACGCGGCTCCGCCTCGACGACGGGCAGGTCCGGCAGCGACGCGCGAGGGTGCTTCGGCTCCTCCCGGCGGAGCGTCGGGCCGCTGACGCGGAAGGTGCACAGCTCGTCCCACCACCGCCGCGCCCGCGCCGCGCCGGGCACGCGGCCCAGCTGCTCGGGGAAGAGCGCGCTGAGGAAGAGCCCCACCTCCCGCTCGGTGTGCCCCCCCTCGGTGCGCCGCAGCAGCTCGAGGAGCTCGCGTCCCAGCGCCCCCGGGGAGTCGTAGGCGAGCTCCGGCGAGAGCGAGAAGGTGCGGTTGACCATCCTCCCCAGCTCGGCCGGCACGCGGGGCGCGAGGCCCTTGAACGTGGCGTGCGAGGGCGCGCGAGCGAAGACCGAGACCCCGGAGAGCAGCTCGTAGAGGACGGCGCCCAGCGAGACCAGGTCGCGGCTGAGGCGAGGGTCGAGCGGGGGAGGAGGCTCCCCGTGC
>JAKLHH010001230.1 GCA_022710245.1 Myxococcota bacterium | reverse complement strand
GCTCCCGGCAGTCGATGTAGATGCGGCTCATGCTCCCTCCTCCTTCACCACACTCTCCTTTCAGCATGCGATGGCTGGCCGCGAGGGCAAGGCGGAAGTAGGCCGCTCGCGAGGCGCACGCGGGCGTCGGCCGCGCGGGCTTGCCGTCCGGTTCATTCGACCTCCACCGAGGCGATCGCGTGGACGGCGTGGAGCGGCACGAGCACCTCCTCGAGCGCGCGCCGGCCGAGCGCGTGTACCCGACGGCGGGTCAGCCAGGCGGAGGCGTTTGATTTGACCTCGCAGCGGAGGAGGTCGCCGCCGTCGGCAGCACAGTCGACCGCCCGCGTGAGATCCATGACGAGCTCCGCGGGCGGCGTCGCGGCGGCGTAGCGCACCCGCAGCGTGAGCCGCGAGGTCGCGCTCCCCTCGAAGCGCGCGCGCCAGCCGACGACCGGGAAGGGCAGGCGCACGAGCCAGTCTAGCTCCGCCTGGACGATGAGGTGGCCAGCCATCTCGCCCACCGCCCAGAGCAGGAGCGAGCTGAGCGGAACGAGCAGCAGGTAGCGGGGCACGCTCGTGGCGCGGAGATAGAGGGCTGTCAGCCCGGCGCCGAGATTGAGGCAGACGTAGGGCGCGGGCGAGAGCAGGAACCCGAGCGGGTTCAGGGCTGCGCGCAGGGCGCGGCTGGAGGGACCGAGCTCAGCCGCCATCAGCTTGAGCCGCTGCGCGGCGTCGGGCCCTGGCGGGTCCCCGCCGCCGGGGTGCGAGGCGCGGGATCCCCGCCTCTGGTGGCGCCTGGCCCGCCGCCGGCGGCCAGCACCGCGCTCCTCCCCGCCCTGCCCGGCGGCGCGGGCCGCCTCGGTGTGCGCGAGCTGGTCGAGCGCGCGCTGCAGCTCCTCGACGGCGGCGGTCTCCGCCGCGAGCTCGGTCTCCAGACGCGCGACGCGCTCGAGCTGGCTCTCGTCGGTCACCATCACCGCACCTCGACGTGGTCGATGGCCCGCGCGCGGTGGAGCGGCAGCAGGACCTCGTCGACGAGTCGCCGGAACCTGACGCGGAGGTGGCGGAGGTTCGCGGTGGTGAGCGCGGCGGTGGAGCCGTGGCTCCAGCCGTCCTGCGGGGCCGCGGCGAGCGCGACGGAGAGCTCGTCGCCGTCCGACTTGACCACGTGCTCGATGGTCAGACTGACCGCCTCCGCGCGGCCCCTGGGCTCGACGAGGCGACCGTAGCCGCGCACCAGAAAAGGCAGGCTCGCCAGCCAGTCGAGCTCTCGCGCCAGCGCGCGGCGCGCGATCGTCAGGCCGACCGCCCAGCGCAGGGCGACGAGCGCCGCGGCAGCAGCCACGGACCACGACAGCTGCCCGGCGAGGAGGAGCGGAAGGAGGGCCGCGACGATGATCACCAGGTCGAGGAGAGGGGCCCAGGTCCTGCTGCACGCCATGCCGAGGCGCAGCGGCGAGCAGTCGAGCGCGGCCATGATCCGCGCCCGCCTCCCGCGCGCGCGTCCGTCAGCAGCCAGCGTCTCGAGCCGGCGCTGCGCGCCCGTGGGGGCCTCGGCATCTCCCGCTTGCCGCAGCGTCGCGGCGCGGTCCTCGAGGGCGCGCGCCAGCTCCAGCTTGCGGGCACGCAGGTGCGCGAGGTCTCGCTCGAGGACCTCCACGCGCTCGGCGAGCGCACCGCTGTCGTCCCTGAACCCCACGCGGTCACGGTAGCCCGGGTGGCCGCGGGGCTTCAAGCGGGACGCAGCCAACAGCGGGGGCGCAGCCAACAGCGGGACGCAGCCAACAGCGGGACGCAGCCAACAGCGGGACGCAGCCAACAGCGGGGGCGCAGCCAACGCCCTCCGCCACGCGCTTGACGACCCCGTGCACGCGGCGTGATCCTGATCCGCACGCCGAGGCTGCTCCCGCCGTGACCGCCTACCTCCGCCGCCTGCTGCGCCCCTGGAAGCTCCTCACCTTCGTGGCGGCAACCGCGTTCTTCGTCTGGGGCGCGCGCTTCTTCGACGCACCGACCTGGGACGTCGGGGTCGCGCTGCTGATGTCGGTGCTCTGCTTCCTCCTCGCGCCCTGGGCCATGGACCTCGCGATCGGCGTGGTCCGTCGCCGTCCGCCGCGCTGGCCGCTGCACCTCCTGCTCTCGGCGCTGCTCGTGTACGTGGTCGCCTCCGGGGACTACCAGCTCTACAACACCCTCCGCCTCGGCCGTCACCCGCCGACCTTCTGGGAGAACCTCTTCTTCTCCGTGCCGGTGACGATCCTCGCGGGCCTGCTCTGGCGGCTCGACGGGACGCTCCTCGAGGTGCTGCGCTCGCTGCGGCCGGCGCCCCGGGGGTAGCGGGCAGGGAATGCCCGCTCGTGCACGCCCGTACCATCGGCATGGGACTCACTCTCCTCAACCCGTGGGAGCTCGGCTGCCTCGCCATCGTCCTCGCGGGCGGCGCCGTCAGCGCGCTCGCCGCCTGGCGCCGCGCGGTCTGGCCCCGCGTCCTCGTGGTCTCGACGCTCGCCCTCCTCGCTGCCGCGATCTTCGGAGGCTGGTTCGCGGGCTTCTGGCCCTTCCGCTTTCGCGCGGTCCACGATCCCCGCCACGTGGGGTTCCTGCTCGCGATCTGCGCCGTGACGGCGCTGGGCGTCCCGCTCCGCCGCGTCTTCGCGCGCTGGGTGGCGCTCGGGCTCGGCGCCGCGGGGCTGGTCTCCGCGGGGCTCAACGCCGTCGGCGCCTTCCACTACCAGAACCTGTCGACGCCGTGGGGCGCCTCGGTCGCCTGGCTCTTCACGATCGGCGCGCTCTGGGCCGCGGTGGTGGGCGGGAGCATGCTCGGCGGGACGAT
>JAKLHH010000123.1 GCA_022710245.1 Myxococcota bacterium | reverse complement strand
CGAGGTCGCGCTGGACCTGGTCGGGATCGTGCTGGAGGAGGAGTACGTCGAGCTCAGGCGGGGGCTGGGCCTGGCGGTGGGCTAGCGCGCTTCCGGCTTACTTTCCCGGCTCCTGATAAAACAGCGTGATGACCAGGCAGTGAAAGGCCTCATCGGAGGACTGCGTCACCACGGTGTCCACGATCTCGAAGCTCGGGTGCTCGCGCAGCCAGTCGGTTATGCGGTCGCCGAGGCGATCGCGCTCCTGGGCCATGGTCGCCGAGAAGATCTTCACCCCGTTGAAGTGGTTCTTGTTGGTTCTTTCCTCGGTCATGCGGCACCTGTTCGATGACGGCCTCAGCCTATTGCAACGCAAGGTCGCCGTCCAGATTCTTTCTTCGTCGACGGCGCGGCGAAGCGTCACCGCGTGGTGATCGCGTGCTCAGCGCGGGCCCAGGTGGTCCCGCACCCAGGCCGCGAGCTCCGCGACCGTCGCGGCTCCGGGCGCGAGGAGGTCGCGGAGCTCGCCCGGGGCGGGGCGCAGCGCGGGCTCGCGGGAGAGCGCCCGGGCGAGGGCGGCCTCGAGGGCGGGCAGACCGCGCGCGGGCGAGGTCACCGGAGCGCGCCGCGCCCGCGCGGCCGCGGGCAGCCCCGCCGCCGGGAAGAGGCGCGCGTTGGCGAGGAGCTCCCAGAGGATGACGGCGCCCGCGTAGAGGTCGGCGGCCGGCGCCGCCGGTGCGCCGCCGAGCTGCTCCGGCGCGAGGTAGCCGACCTTGCCGCGCACCTCACCGGGCTCGCCGCCGCCGCCGAAGTCGACCAGCTTGACGGCGCCATCCACGGTGAGGAGCACGTTCTGCGGGCTGAGGTCGCCGTGGACGACGCCGGCTGTCGCCGCGTGCACGAGGGCCTCGCAGAGCTCGCGGCCCACCCGCTGCACGAGCGGCAACGGCAGGGCCCGCGCGCGCAGACGGCAGACCTCCATCGCGCGGCGGAGCGTGGGCCCCGCGGCCAGCTCGAGCACCAGGTACGGACGGCCGTCCTCCTCGCCGGCGTCGAGGAGCGCACAGATCGCGGGGTGGTGGAGCGCGGCGGCGGCCGCCCGCTCGCGGGCGAGCTGGTGGACAGCGGCGGGCTGGGCCGCCAGCCCGGGCAGGAGCCGCTTGACCGCCACCAGCGCCCCGGCGTCCGGCCCCTCGACGACGCGCGCGCGCAGCACCTCGGCGGTGCCGCCGGTGGCCAGCCGCTCGAGGAGGAGGTAGCGGCCGAGGCGCTCTTCGGGCGAGGGCATGCCGCATCGTACCCGAGGGGCCGCGGGCACGCGAGCACCCGAGCGCGCGAGCACGCGAGCGCTCGGTCGGCGTGGTCGATGGTATAATCGCTCCTCAGCTCTGGCGCGGAGGAACGCGGCTTGCACCGTCGAGCTCTCATGAGGGCAAGGCTCCTCGTCGCGATGCTGACGCTGATCGCGCAGGCGAGCTGTCCCGGCTCGGCGAACCTCCCGAAGCGAGACGGTCACGCGGGGGATGCCTTCTTCAACCCGCTCCCCGACGGCAAGGGCTGGGTCAACCCGGACTCGGGTCAGCAGGCCGAGGGCGGCGGGGGCGCCGATCTCAAGCTCACGGAGACCGTGGGAGGCGCCTGCCCCTGCAAGGCGCCGCTCCTCTGCGTGCTCAGCGCCTGCCGCAAGCCCTGCAACCAGGTCATCTGCAACGGCAAGACCGACTGCGATCCGGGGCAGGCGTGCATCAACACGAAGATCAACACGCCGGTCTGCGTGCCGGGCGTCGCGACGGGCGCCCAGTGCTCCGAGACCGCCTTCTGCGAGTCGGGCAACCTCTGTCTGGCGACGGCGCAAGGAGCGAAGACCGGCACCTGCTTCGCGACCTGCGCGGGCGACGGGGCCACCTGCGCCGGCGGGACTTGCTCTGCGCTCGGCAGCGGCAGCACCTGCTTCTTCTGCCAGCCGAAGTGAGCGCCGCTCTCGACCTCCGGGGTGAGCCTCCCACTCCGCCGGACCTCGACGCTAGGGACAGCTGGCCATAGCCCGGGAGCTGACGCCCCAGCGGAGAGGCTCCTACAGCCCCGCAGGTGTGGCAGGGCTGGAACGCGATTGATCCGTGATCACGCGCCCTGGGACAATGAGGGGGCCACGGGCGGTGTGCATGGCTACAGGAGGCAGTGGCCCGGAAGCTGCACAAACCCGGTTCAGCCCACCAACGGAGAGAGAAGCATGAGGGGCATCTGGACGCTCTCGACGCTCGCGGTGCTCGGTCTCCTCGCCTGCAGCCTCGAGGAGGACACCTACAAGAAGAGCGGCTTCGGCAACTCCTCGATGGCCATCACCAACGCCGAGGGTGAGCGGGAGGTGCTGCGCACCGGCACCTCGCTCAACATCGGCGTCGGCACCGCCGAGAAGCTCGCGCTGAAGGCGAGCACGCTCTACCACGTGGTGGTGACGAACCTGAAGACCGGCGCCGAGGTCGCCAGCGCCGACCTCCTCTCCGACAGCACGGGGCAGATCGAGATCTCCACGGTGGCGCACGACCTCGGTGAGTTCGACGACGTGAAGGACAACGACACGCTGAGCGTCCGCATCGACGCCCCGGACAAGAAGGGCCTGGTCGAGGTGGCGGTGCCGGTGACCCCGCACGAGGTGCACTTCGCCGGCCACGGCTTCCAGGTCGACGAGGTGCAGCCGCCGCACCTCTGGTCGGCGGACAAGGACGGCACCCCGCTCAACTCGTACGTGGTCGGCGCGCTGCCCGACCCGGGTGAGGTGGCGGCCCCCATCTACGTCGCCGGCAACGGCTTCCCGACGGGCGTGACCACCGTCGACCTCTACGTGGTCAAGGACGGCGACCTCTGGCAGGGCAAGGCGATGCCGAAGCAGGGCGACGCCGCGCACGTCTACGGCCCGGTGGTCGGCACCGTCGACCGTGGCCTGCTCAAGCTGACGGCGCTCCCCTGGCAGCCGACCGCCAAGGACCTCGGCCCCTACGACGTCCTGGTCGACGTGGACCGCAACGGCACCTTCGACTACTCCTTCTCCGCCAAGGACGCCGCCGACGGCGAGAAGAAGGTGGGCCTGACGCTGCAGTACGGCCAGAAGTGGTTCCGCGCCAAGGCGGCCTCGGTGGCGGCGAACCTCTCGGTGGACGCCGCGGACGCCTCGTACACGGCGGCGGACGCCTCGGCGAAGCAGGCCGAGGCAGCGGCGGTCGGCGGCGGGCCCGACGCGCAGAAGCTCGCGACCGACGCGCGCGCCCAGGCGAACACGGCCAAGGCGCAGGCCGACACGGCCAGGACCGCGGCCAGCGCCGCCGGCGCGGCGTTCAACCAGACCCTCGCCGACGACACCACCGCGCAGGCCGAGGCGACCAAGGCCGACACGGCGGCCAAGGCAGCGGCCGCGGCGGCGGACGCGGCGGGCAAGCTGGTGAGCGACACCAAGGCGGCGGCGGCGGCCTACAAGGCGGCGGTGGCCGCGGCGATGTCCTCGAAGCACCTGCTGGTGAACCTGGCCTACGACTCGAGCTCGTACTCGGGCGGCCGCTGGACCAACACCTACAGCCAGAGCTCGAAGATCTACTCGTTCGTCAACCCGCCGGTGCAGAGCGGCGAGCGCCACGCCTTCGTGACCAAGGTCGTCGTCCACCACCAGGACTGGTCGAAGTTCTGGAACAACCCGGACAACGTCGCCAAGGGCAAGATCTACATCGGCGACAAGATCGTGCAGACGACGGGCGGCACCGTGCAGCACAGCTGCACCAACAGCCCGCCGGTGGCGATCATCAACCCGCAGGACCTGCCGCTCGACGTGGCGGTGCCGATGAAGTTCGACGTGGTCTTCGACTACAACGGCGACGGGTACTACGACATCGGCACCGACCTCCTCGACGTGGTCGGCAACACCGACGCGGGCAACCTGATCACGGCGAAGGATCTGGTCGGCATCCCGGACGATCAGATCTTCGGGTTCCAGGTGATCAAGAAGTAGGAGCGGCGCCCCGCACGCCGGGCGGGGGCGGGCAGCGGCCGCGACCAGCAGACGCTCACGAGGTCAGCGCGACGGCGGCGCCGTCGGGATCTTCTTCGTCGGCGCCGACTGTTCCGTCGGCACGGGCCGCCCCGACCCTGACCCCGCCGCGGCCTTCATCTTCTTCACCTGCGTCTCCATCATCAGCATGTAGAGCACCAGCATGATGATGATGATGATGAAGCTGATCCACTCGAAGGGGACGCGCATGAAGAGCCGGTCAGCGCGGAAGAACCGCCCGCGCGAGCGGCGGTGGATGCGCTGCTGCACCTTGCGAGCGAAGCCCTCGGGGGGAGGCAGCGGGCGCAGGCCGGAGAGCGCGCGCATGGTCTGGCGGAAGGCCTCCAGCTCCTGGCGGCACTCCTCGCAGCCCTCGAGGTGAGCCTTCACCTCGGCCTGCTGCTCGGGGGAGAGCTCTCCCTCGAGGTATTCGCTGAACAGTTCCTGAGCGGCTTCGTGGTCCATGGCGTCACATGAACTTCTGCAAGCGGTCTTTCAGCGTCATCCGGGCACGATGCAGCCGCGACTTCACCGTGCCCTCGGCGAGCTGCGTGATGGTGGCGATCTCCTGGTAGCTCAGACCCTGGACGTCGCGCAGGATGACGAGGACCCGCTGCTCCTCGTCGAGGCACGCGATCTCACGCTGGATGGCCTCCTCGAGCTGGAGCCCCATGAGCAGCTTGTCCGGCTCGCTGATCTGCGCCTGCAGCGAGACGGCCGGCCCGCCGTCCCGCCCCGCCGCGTCGCGCTCGCTCACCTCGTCGAGGGGCTGGTTCGCGTGGTAGTTGCGGCGGGAGAGGTACTTGAAGCGGTTCTTGCAGTGGTTGACGGCGATCCGGTAGATCCAGGTCGAGAGCTTGCTGTCACCGCGGAAGCTGTCGATCGACTTGAAGACGGTGACGAACACCTCCTGCGCGAGGTCCTCGGCCTCCTCGCGGTTCCCCAGCATGCGGTAGACGAGGTTGAAGACCCGCGTCTGGAAGGTCCGCACCATCTCGTTGAAGGCAGACTCGTCCCGCTGTTGCAGGCGCTGGACCAGACGGCTCTCCCGCATGATCATCGCGGTCGCCGTTCCGGAAGGAGCTCCAAGGCGTTCGCTCGCTCTCTCACCGAGGGTCCAGTCGCTTGGGGAGGCAGCCGCAATTCTAAAACTTTGGAGTCAGGCTCGCGAGGGAAAGTTCCCGCGAGGTTCGGGGCGGCGATCCCGCGGAGCCGCGCGTGGGCCTCTCGGAGGGTGGGGAGCTAGTTCAGGAAGACGCGGATGGAGGCGGCGAAGGTCGTCTCGGCGCCGCCGCTCACCATCTGCCGCAGGCTGGCGTCGACGGCGATCATCTTGGAGACCAGGCCGAGGCCGCCGGTCACGTAGTTCGCCTGCCGGATCGTGTCGTACATATAGCCGGCGCGGATCGCGTAGGCCTGGCCCAGGAAGAGCTCGGCGCCCGCGTGGTAGCTGGGCTTGATCGACTCGGTGGTGCTGAAGTTGAGGACGGTGTCGAACTCGGCCAGGAAGGTGGTACCGAACGCGTAGGAGACGCCGAGCCCGAGGAGCCGCGGGTAGACCAGGTTGTCGAGGGGGATGAGGTTCATGCCGGTGACGGCGAGGTTCAGCGTGCTGATCGGGTTGATGATCGCGCCCACGTCCATGGTGAAGCCGCTGGTCCCGCTGTTGGTCAGCTCGGCCGGGGTGTCCTCGGGCTGGCTCACGCTGTGGGTGACGTACTTTGGCGTGACCCCGAGGTAGATGAGGCTGCCCAGCGGGTAGGCGAGCGCGAGCCCTACCTCGTGCGTGTTGCTGGTCTCGCTCAGCTGAAAGGTCTGGCCGGCGCCGAGCGCGATCAGACGGTTCGGCGCGGCGTGCCCGTAGGAGTAGAAGAGCCCCGCCGCCAGCTTCACCGTCAGCGAGTCGACGACGGAGACGTTGAGCAGGCTCGCCGAGTCGGAGCCGCGGTACTCGTACATGGCGCTGATCTGGTAGGCGCGGGTGAGCGCCATGCCGGCCGGGTTGAGGAGCACCGCGGAGTCGGCCGAGGGGGCGGCGCGCAGGGTGCCTCCCATGGCCAGAGAGCGGCTGCCCCAGATGTCCTGAGCCGCCGCGGCGGGCGAGGCGAGCAGCAGGCCGAGCAGGCCTGCCAGCGCGAGGTAACGTGGGCTCATCGTGGAAACCCTCGATTTCTCATGAGATTATTGATTGTACCAGAGGGATCGGCAGTGTCCAGTTTTGGACCTGCGGCGGTCAGACTGGAGCGGCGCCGCACAGGTCGGGCGGTCGTGCGAAGCTGCCGCGACCAACAATTGTGGGTCGCGGCAGCTGCCCGACCGTATGCGCCCTTCAGGTCAGAGGACGGACGAGGCGCCGGTCAGAGCCCCGGCTCGGTCTGCCGGCGGAGGTCGAGCGCGCGCTCCAGCTCGTCCTCGGGCAGCACCTTCCACTCGCGAGCGATCTCGCGGACCGTGCGGCCGCTGCGGTGGGACTCCTTGGCGATCTCGGCGGCGCGGTCGTAGCCGATCTTCGGCGCCAGCGAGGTCGCCAGCGCGAGCGAGCCCTCGTTACCCGCCTCGATCCGCGCCCGGTTCACCTTCAGCCCGTCGACCAGGCGGAGCGCGAAGCTCTCCGAGGCAGCGGCGAGGAGCGAGAGCTGCTCGAGGAGGTTCCGCGCGATGAGCGGCATCATCACGTTGAGCTCGAAGTTGCCGTAGAGCCCGCCGAGGGTGATGGCGGCGTCGTTCCCGATCACCTGCGCGCAGACCATGATCAGCGACTCGGCGATGACCGGGTTCACCTTGCCCGGCATGATGCTCGAGCCCGGCTGCACCGCGGGGAGCTCCAGCTCGCCGAGGCCGAGGCGCGGCCCCGAGGCCAGCCAGCGCAGGTCGTTGGCGATCTTGATCAGGCTGGCGGCGACGGTCTTCAGGGTGCCGCTGAGCTGCACGGCGCCGTCCTGGGCGCCCTGCGCCTCGAAGTGGTTCTCGGCCTCGCGCAGCTCGAGCCCGGTCAGCTGCGAGAGCCGCGCCGCGACCGCCGCCCCGAAGCCCGGGTAGGTGTTGATGCCGGTGCCGACCGCGGTGCCGCCGATGGCGAGCTCGCAGAGGTGCGCCTGCGCGTGGCGCAGGTGGCGGACCCCGTGCGCCACCTGCGAGGCGTAGCCCGAGAGCTCCTGGCCGAGGCGGATCGGCGTCGCGTCCTGCAGGTGCGTGCGGCCGATCTTGACCACGTCGTCGAGCTCTCGCGCCTTGCGCTCGAGGGAGCTCTGCAGCCGCTGCAGCGCCGGGAGCAGCCGCCGCTCGAGGAGCAGCGCCGCGGCCACGTGGATCGCGGTGGGGAAGACGTCGTTCGACGACTGCGCGAAGTTGACGTGGTCGTTCGGGTGCACCGCCCGCGAGCCGAGCGCGCCGCCGAGGAGCTGCAGCGCGCGGTTCGCGATCACCTCGTTCGCGTTCATGTTGCTGCTGGTGCCCGAGCCGGTCTGGAAGACGTCGACGGGGAAGTGGCCGTCGAGCGTGCCCTCGATGACCTCGTCGGCGGCGCGGATGATGGCGGCGCCGAGCTCGCCCGGCAGGTGGCCCCGCTCCAGGTTCACCTGAGCGGCGGCCTTCTTCACCAGGCCGAGCGCCTGGATCAGCTCGCGCGGGATGCCGCGGCCGCTGATGGGGAAGTTCTCGACGGCGCGCGCGGTCTGAGCGCCGTAGAGGACCTCCTCGGGGACCTGCAGCTCACCCATGGAGTCCTTCTCGCTGCGGAAGCCCATGTGCGCTCCTCCTCTCGTACCTTAAGGTTCGATCTACAGCATGGCTCCCGCCGGGCGCCCTGCAACCTCGCCGACTCTCACTGCTGCAGTGACACGCTGGCCCTTCGGCTGGCCACCCCGCGAGAGGGTCGTCCTCATGCTGTCGCGCGCTTGGCGGGCACTGCCAACGAAAGGCAGCTGGTACGCCACGTGCTTGAGGACCCCGGGTGTTCGCGAGGTATCATGGCCCACCAACTCTGCATCATCACAACCCTCGCCGCGGCCCTCGCGGCGTGCGGCCCCGTCGAGGCTGACGGCAACGGCGCCGCGGTCAGCTTCTCGCACCTCGAGCAGCCCTTCGGCGGGCACAGCTTCGACACCGGCTGGCAGCCCGAGGGCTCCCCGGTCCAGGTCCGCTTCTACGTCACCGCGCAGTCGCAGGTCGGCGCTCGCCTCGCCGGCCACGCCCGCCTCGAGCGTGGGGCGCCAGGCGCGGCGCCCCTCGGCCTCAGCTACACGGCCGATGCGGACAGCGGCAGCTTCTGGATGGACCTCGGGATCCAGATCTCGGGGCGGCTGAGGATCAACAGGCCGCCGGTGGTCTGGGAGGGCGCCATCCCGTACGCGCCGAGCTTCGACTTCCGCTTCGCCGACCGGAAGGCCTTCACGCCGTTTCTCCTCGAGGGCGGGCCGGCGCCGGTCGCGACGCTCGACGACGAGGTGGGCATGCAGGCGCTGATCAACGCCGACCTCGGCGGCATCCCTGACCTGGGGACGGCCAGGATCGTGCTCAAGGTGGGCGGCCACCTGCACGGCGAGCTCAGCGGCCGCAGCATCACGACCACCCTGGCTGGCGCCAGCCTGACGCAGACGCAGGAGTCCCAGTTCGCCGCGGTGCCCGACGACGGTCACACGCGGATCGAGGGCGAGGCGCGGCACGAGGCGCGCTCGAGCTTCCAGGGGAGCCTGGTCCTCGTCCCCTCGGTCACCGTCGGCGCCGGGGACAAGGGGTTGACGCTGGCCGAGTTCCCGATCGACATCGACCTGGTCGGGCTCGGGCGCCTGGACCTCATCTGGAAGAGCGCGCCCGTGTCACTCGCCATCGTGACGCCCTGACGCTGCAGGCTCACGGCTCCAGCCGGTAGAGGTCGATGCCGCCGGGCGCCAGGTACCAGTAGCTCGTGCTGGCGTAGGACGCCGGCGAGGGGTACTTCTCGAGCACGCCCTCGAAGCTCTCCTGGAACGGCACCTGGTCGATGAGGTGCCAGCGGTTGACCACGACGTGCCCTCGATTGTCCCCGTCGTTGTAGGTCTGGTTATGCAGGGCGTGCTGGAAGAGCGTCGGGTCGCACCAGGCGTAGCCGAAGTAGTCCTCCGAGCCAGTGCCATAGCTCGAGGGGACCTTCTCGCCGTCGACGAAGAACTTCTCGTCGCCCTCGCCCCACCAGCCGCCCTCGGGGTTCCACACCTGCAGGACCAGGCCGACGAAGCGGCCGCGTCCGCTCGTGGTGAGGAAGCGCCAGTCCACCGCTCGGTCGGGGCCGGCCGACGGCACCGCGTCGCCGTGCCACTTGGCGTGGAACCGGGCGTAGCCTGAGAGGTCGCCCACCAGGGGTTCGTGGGAGAGCTCGTAGCTGAGGGAGCAGGGGGTCTGCGCCTGGTTCCGGAAGCTCACCTCGGCGCTGGTCGCGAAGGGCATGAACCAGTTCGCGTAGAGCCAGCCGTCGGACGTCACCCCGGCGGGCAGAGAGCGGTAGGGAGCCAGCGCTGGACCGGCTCCGAAGAAGGCAGCGAGCGGCGCCGAGACCGAGGCCGCTGCTTCGCCGTCCCAGCGGATCTCGATGAACACCTGGCTGAGGAGGTCGGGCAGCACGGCTGCGGAGGGCGGCGCGAGCTTGAGCCGGAGCGCGCTCAGGGCGCCGGGGCCAGCGAGCCGGACGCTCTGCGAGCCGCCGGCGGGGAGCTCCGCGCGGCCCACCTGCACCGCGCTCCCGGCCGGCGAGCGCGGACCGGGGACGGCGAGCAGCCGGTCGACCTCATCCAGCGCCGCGACGTCCTCGTCGGAGAGCTGACGGCTGAAGGTGGGCACCTCGGTGCCGGGGGCGAAGGTGAGGTAGGTGAACTGGTAGAAGGCGCCCCAGCCGTGGTCCGCGACGATCTTGCACGAGCGCTGGTAGGGGATCGGCGTGTAGTTGTTCCAGCCCTGGGCGGTGCGGTGCACCAGCGTCGGGCGATCGAAGGGCGCGTTGCTCCCGTCGAAGTAGCCACGGAAGGGCAGGTCCACGGCGGGCTCGCTGGCGCCGTCGAGGTAGATGCGGACGTGGCCCGCCTCGGGGGTGGCAGACCAGATGCGCACGATGGCGCCGGGCCCCTCCATCTCCCCCAGCACCTTGACCCCGTCCTCCTCGCGGATGGCGCCGTCCCAGTCGGCGTTGGCGTCCCACTCGAGGTAGCGGCCCGAGGCCGCGTCGTAGCGGCTGTGGCGATCGTGGCTCGACCAGAGCGCGGATCGCTCCCCGGCCGGAGGCAGGGTCGCCACCTGCCGCAGGTCTGCCAGCCTGCGCACCAGATCGGGGTAGGAGAGCCTGAGGTCGGCCACGCCGGGCACGTCGGGCACGTCGGGAGCCCCGGACAGCGGGCCGGCGTCGCAGGAGAGCAGCAGCAGGGCGACGGAGAGGGCGCAGGTGGACGTCGGCCCGCTCCGGCGCAGGAGAGTGGTCTGCATCGTCGAGACTCCGTCGCAGCTGCCTTGCTCATGTCGACGGGCACGTGAGCTGATCAGCCGGGACCTGCGACGGGCGCTGTCGCTTGGTTCAGGTCTCGTCCCGGAGCAGGCGCACCTTGACCGGGGCCTCGCGGATCGCCAGCAGGGCCTGCGCGGCGGCAACCAGCGTGACGCTGTGCGGCTCGAAGCACCAGCGCAGCTCGGCGGTGCCGCCTTGCACCTTGAGCTGCGGGATGTCGACCTCGGCGACCTTCAGCAAGGCGCGCCGCGCGCTCTCGCCGAGCAGCAGGCGCGCCGACTCCGGGTCGTCAGCGTCGATCAGGAAGGTGCCGTCGAAGGCCGCGTCGTCGATCTGCAGGTCGCGGACCGCGTGGAAGGCCTTCAGCAGCCAGTGTCCCATCAGCTCTGGCGCGAGCTGTAGGCGCGGGGTCACCGCCGCCACGCCGGTGGTCAGGACCTGCCAGGCCTCGACGGTGGTCGCGGTCATCCGGGTGCCGCGGTAGTAGTAGGCGAGCGCGAAGGGCGCCCCGTCGAGCTCGAAGCTCGCTCGCGCGACCCACTCCTCATGGCTGAGCTCGAGCGAGGCGTGCGGGTCCACCTCCTCGAGGGCGCGTCGCATGCGCTCACAGCTTCGCTCCCAGGCCGTATCCAGGTTCACGTCGAGGAGCAGCAGCTGCAGCGACCGTCGCGGGACCGCGGCCGCGGGCGCGCTCGCCGGCAGGGTCTGGCAGGCGTGCTCCAGCGTTGGCACCAGCGCGAAGGCCTCGTCGAGCGCAGCCAGCTGGGCCGCCAGCGCCTGCTCGCAGCGGCAGAGCGCGCTGAAGTCGTCCCCGCGCGGCGCTGCGGCCTCCGCCGCGAGGCGGCGCAGGCGCTCGGCGTGCGCGGCCGGCAGGAATCGCCAGAAGTGCGGGGTGGTCCGAGCCTCGCGGGCGGCCACCTCACGCCCCAGGTCGCAGATGCGCGCCTTCAGGCCGACGAGTGAGTCGCGATAGGGATCGGCCATCTCGGCTCCCGCGTCGCTGCCCG
>JAKLHH010001229.1 GCA_022710245.1 Myxococcota bacterium | reverse complement strand
GGTGAGCACCACCTGGCGGCCCGAGCCCCCGGTGACCTGCACCACCATCTCCACCTCTCCCCCGTAGCTGGCCCGCGTGGTCGGGAAGGAGACGGGGAGCGCCTGCCCCGTCACGGCGTCGTTGACGGTCAGGCTCTTCAGGAAGTCGTCGATCTTGTCGACCGGCACGCGCAGCGTGATGCGGTCGCCGACGACCTGCGCGCGGCGCTCGAAGTAGGCGATGCCGTTGCGGTAGACGACGACCCGCCCGAGCGTGATCTCCGGTGCCTTGACGAAGGTGGCGGGCGGGGGCGTGCAGGAGAGGGCCACGAGGGCCAGTCCCATGAGGGGTGCGACGCGTCGCATAAGGAGTCCTCCTGAGCTGCTGTGTGAGTATCAGGAGTGGATACGCGCGAGCGCGCGCTTTGGTCTGACCGGCTCCGCGCCCGCCGCGGGGGCAGCCGGGGGCGTGCCGGGAGGCACACGCCCCTGGCTACCGGGCGCGGAGCTGGATCTGGCCCGCGGCCTGCTGGCAGGCCTCAGCGACGAAGTACTCCTTCACGAAGACGCCCGAGCTGCGGGGCCGCTCGAGCACCCGGTACGCCCGATCGGTGGCGGCGAGGACCTGCACCTTCCCGATCGCCGACGCGTCTCCGAGCCTGGCCAGCGCGTGGCAGCCGATCAGCCGGACCGCGGGTGAGTCGTGCGCCAGCAGCCGCGTCGCGAGCGGGGCGGCGTCCCTGCAAGCAGCGGCGACGAAGAAGGTCATCAGCGCGGCCACCACCACCTCGTCCGCGTCCGTTGCCGCCGCCGCCAGCGGCTGGCAGAGAGCGTGGCGCTCCATTCTCGTCAGCCACCCGGCCGCGGCGACGGCCGAGCGCCTCAGGCCAGCGAAGAGCTTCGCCCCCTGCTGACCCTGGAGGTAGCGCGCGAAGCTCGCGCTGAGCGCTGCTGGCGCCCTGCGCTCGGCGCTGAGCAAGATCTCCTCGACGTGGGCGATCTGTTCGAAGAGCGCTCGCCCTTCATCGCAGCGAGCCAGCGCCGCGGCGACCTGACCGAAGAGGTCGACGCTCGCTTCGCCGGGCTTGAGGAACGTCTTCTCGGCCTCCGCCACCTTGCTGCGCAGCGTGGTGCAGTCAGGGTGATCGAGATCGCCAAACAACCGTCGCGCGCTGCCCACCGTACACGCCTCCTTGAACCCGTCGCTGGCGCATAGCCCGGCGATGGCTCCGTCGCTGTTGGTCCTGACCGCCACGTGCAGCATCGCGTGACAGGCCCCCTCGTAGCGGCGTCCCGAGGGCTGCTTCCTCTTGCCGCAGAGCGGCCCCAGAAAGGCGGCGTCCAGCTTCTCTTCGGCCAGCCGGAACGCCGCGTCGCAGGCGTCGTTCTGGTGATTGGCGATGCTGGACCGGATCGGGGTCCTGCCCGTGCACAGGTCCTTCAGCTTGTCGTAGTCCTTCGCGGCGATCGCCTGCTGTGCGTCCTTGATCGAGACCCCCCTCGCATAGTTCACCGTGGCGATGAGCTCTGCGCATCCGCCGAGCGCCAAGACAGCGAGCGAAAGTAGGGCAGCAGCGCGTGGCATCCTGGTTCCTCCTGCATGGTCCTTCCCTCAATGACAGGGGCCGGCGTCGCAGGTCGCGCCGCGATCTGCCTTGTCCGCGGAAGAATCTGTCGTGCGAGCCTGAGGGGAAGGGACCGAGCGGCCCCGGCGGGTCGGATCGGGGGACCGCCAGCGGCCGCACCCCCTGCGCGCGAAGAGCGTTCGCTATCGAGGCCTCAGGGCTCCTCGTCCCCCGTCACGGGCCCGGGCGTGTCCTCGGCGAGCGAGCTCAGCGTCACGTCGAGGTGGCTCCCGATCAGGCCGAGGATGCTGGTGAGCTCCACCGCCGCGAGGCCCAGCTGCTCCGCGAGCACGGCCCGGGTGCGCTCCATCAGCCCCTGCCGCGCCTGGTTCAGCCAGCGCGCGGCCGTGGCGCGGTGCACCTGGTACATGCGGGCGATGACGTCGATGCTTAGCCGCTCGAGGTGGCTCAGCAGCAGCAGCGTGCGGTCGCGCGCGGGCTGCGCGGCCCAGGCCTGCTTGAAGGCCCTGCGGAACTCGACGCGGTAGAGCGTCTTGAGGAGCTGGAGCTCCGGGTCGTCGGCGCCAGCGGCGAGGACGCCGAGGCTGCGCTCGTCGGCGGGGATCTCCCGACGTCCGCGCTGCAGCGCCTCCAGACGGTTGAGGCCGACGTTGGTGCACGTCACGCGCAGCCAGCCGCCGAGCGAGCCGCGGCCCGCGTACTGCGTGATCGCCGGAGGGCGCCCCGCGCGGGCGACGAAGAGCTTCTCCCGGATCTCCTGCAGCAGCTCGCTGCGAGCGTCCGCGTCCAGCCCGAGGCGCCCCACTGCGCGCTGCATCTCCTCGAGGTGGTGCCTCTCGAAGAGGGCGATCGCCTGGTCGCTGCCTCGCGCGCAGGCGCAGGACAGGTAGAGGTCGGGCCCGTGCAGGTGCGCGAGCCTCTCGACCGGCGGCAGGTCAGGGCGGAGGTGCCCGGCGAGGTAGCCCAGGAAGTCCTCCAGCGGGAGCGCGAGCTCGGGCCAGGCCTCGCGCGCCTCGGCCCAGACCCGGCCCAGCTGCTGCTCGAGCTCGTCCAGCCCGGCCATCTCGGCGCGCAGCTCCGGCTCGAGGGAGCGAAGGAAGGGTTCGCGGAGGACCATGCGGAGTCTCGACCTCCGACCGCATGGTGCCCGAAGGGGACAGCAGGGGCAAGGACAGCCCACGGCTCCTCGTCGCGCTCGCCGCTACAGATGGGTCGCCACGTCCACGGTCTCGGTGTACGAGCGCGTGTCGG
>JAKLHH010001228.1 GCA_022710245.1 Myxococcota bacterium | reverse complement strand
CGCCGCGTGGAGTTCCTGATCCTCGAGCAGTAGACCCTCTCGCGGGTGCCCTCCGGGGGCTTCGCCCCCCCTCCCCTCGCTCGCTCTGACCCACCCTCCGACCCACCCTGGCGTACCCCTGCACGACCCCCCTTAAGCTTCGCCCCGGATCCGCCGTTGAACCCTGGAGAGGAACCAGGATGCTGCGTCGGCCAGAGCAGATCGGCAGAGCTACGACCGCGCTCGGCCGCCGGACTGGGGGTTCATGACCACGAGCGCACCCAAGGTGCACGTGGCCGTCGTCGACGACGAGGCGCCGATCCTGCGCGCCTGGCGACGGCTGCTGCCGGACTCGCAGTTCGAGCTCACGGTCTTCTCGAGCCCGCTCGAGGCGACCAGCTGGCTCGAGTCGAGCTCGGTCGACGTGGTCGTGGCCGACATCAACATGCCGTCGATGAACGGCATGGACCTCCTCACCCTGATCAAGGAGCGCTGGCCGGAGACCGAGGTGGTGATGACCACCGGCCTCTCCGGCGTCAGCCTCGTCGTCGAGGCGATCAAGAAGGGCGCCTACGACTTCCTCACCAAGCCCTACGAGAACCCCTCGGCGATCCTCGACACGCTGCACAAGGCCGCGCGCTCCCGCGGGCGGCGCGGCGGACGGGCGACCCCGGTCGGTGGCAGCGCCGTGGTCCGCTCGCCCGAGCCGCTGATCATCGGCGAGAGCGCGTCCATCCAGCACGCGCTGGAGATGGTCACGCGCGCCGCGGCGAGCACCGCGCCGGTGCTCATCTGCGGGGAGACCGGCACCGGCAAGGAGCTCCTCGCGCGCACGCTGCACAACCACTCCCCGCGCAAGGCCAAGCCCTTCCTGGCGGTGAACTGCGCGGCGCTGACCGAGAACCTCCTCGAGGAGGAGCTCTTCGGGCACGTGCGCGGCGCCTTCACCGGCGCGGTCGCCAGCCACCGCGGCCTCCTCGAGGCGGCCGACGGGGGCACCGTCTTCCTCGACGAGATCGGCGACATGTCGCTGCGCTGCCAGGGGATGCTCCTGCGCACCATCCAGGAGGGCGAGGTGCGCCCGGTGGGGAGCACCCAGGTGAAGTCCGTCGACGTGCGCCTGGTGGCGGCGAGCAACGAGGAGCTCGAGCGCAAGTGCCGCGCCGGCACCTTCCGCTGGGATCTCTACTTCCGGCTCAACGTGGTGCGCATCGACGTGCCGCCGCTCCGCGACCGCCTCGACGACCTCCCCGCGCTGGTCCACCACTTCCTGCGCAAGCACCAGCAGAAGCTCGGCAAGGCGCTCGAGATCCCCGCCCCGGTGCTGGAGCAGATGAAGAGCTACTACTGGCCGGGGAACATCCGCGAGCTGGAGAACGCCATCTCCCGCGCGGTGATCCTCGCGCCCGAGTCGCGCGATCTCTCGCCGGAGGATCTCTCGGCCCTGCTGCGGAGCGAGGAGTCCACGTCCGGTCAGGACGGCGGGTTCGCGGGCAACGGCAGCAATGGCGTGGGGCATGCGAACGGCAACGGCGCGAGCCACCCGAATGGCAACGGCAGCGGCAGCGGCAACGGCGTCCGGCGCGAGGCGAGCGAGCCGCAGGCCGCCCTGGGCGACGGCAGCGGGCGGCGCCCGTTCGCGAGGGCCAGGGCCGAGGCGGCCGAGCAGTTCGAGCGCGAGTACCTGACGGGGCTCCTCGAGCAGCACCAGACCGTGTCCGCCGCCGCGCGGGCGGCGGGGATGGATCGGTCGAACTTCAAGCGCCTGCTGAAGCGGTACGGGATCCTGCCAGCGCGTACGCCATCGTCCACGCCCTCGTCGACGCCGGCGTCGTCGGCGTCCTGACCTCGCCTGCCCGGGTCTTCCCATCGTTCCCCTCTCCTTCCCCTCAAGCCCAGCGTGAAGGAAGCGTTGTTCTCGAGGAGATCACCGACGAGCGAAGCCCCCGGGTACGGCCGCACCCAGGGTGGGTCAGCGGGACGGGCCCCGCAAACACCGCGAATCACACCGTTCGCGTGAGCTGGGTCCGGCGAGTCTGGGGCGGCGCTGACCCGGCGACACTGTGCGACCTCGCTCCGCGACGGCGTCAACTAGCTCTTATCAGTGACGCCGCGCGAGACCGCCAGCTGGAATGGCGGTTGCACTGGGACCGGGCATGCAAAACCTCGCGAGAGCCCTGCAGCCCCGAAGAGTCGTGGCCTTCTGCCTGGATCACCTCCATGACGAGCTCGTCGAGATGGTCGACCAGCTCGAGGTGGAGCTGGACCTCGTCGCCGGCGGAGACTTCGACCCCAACGCCCTCCTCTCGCAGGAGCGCCCGCTCGCGCTGCTCTGCGACTGCAGCAACCCGCTCGGCCGCGAGCTCGTGCTGCGCACCCGCGAGAGCGCGGTGGGGAGCGACCTCCCGATCCTCGCGGTGGTGAACGAGCCCTGGGGCCACCTGCCGGGCCACGCGATCTCCCTCGGCGTCGATGACTACATCCCGATCGCGGGGCTCGGCGAGCTGAACTCCGTGCTCCGCGCCCTCGGCGAGGAGAGCGCGCCGGTGGGCCCGACCTACTCGGGCAAGATCGTCCTCGCGGACTCGAACCGCGACCGCCGCATCGCCCTCGGCCGCCAGCTCCGCCGCATGGGCCTCGAGGTGCAGTTCGCCCTCGACGCCGAGGTGCCGATGGACCAGCGGGTGAAGCTCGTCGTCACCCACGCCTCGCTCTACGGCGCGCTCGAGCCGAGCGTGAAGGCGGCGGCCCCCGAGGGAGCGCAGGTGCCCTGCGTCGTCGTCGGCACAGCCGCCGAGCTCGAGGAGCTCGGCCCCCGCCTGAGCGGGCAGGACCAC
>JAKLHH010001227.1 GCA_022710245.1 Myxococcota bacterium | reverse complement strand
AAGGTGAGGATCTGCAGGCCGTCCGGCGAGCGGAGCAGCGCCTCGCGCCCGCGCTGCCGCTCGAGCGCCCGCCGGCCGAGCTCGAGGAGCCGCTCCTCGCGCCCCTCGGAGCGCTCGCCGCGCGCGGCCCGCGCCAGCACCTCGAAGACCCGCTCGCGCATCTCGCCGGCGGCCTTGTTGGTGAAGGTGAGCGCGAGGATCTCGCCCGGGTGCGCCACCTCGCCGAGCAAGCGCAGGTAGCGCGTGACGAGGAGCGAGGTCTTGCCCGAGCCGGCCGGCGCCTCGACGCGGAACGAGCGGCGGGTGTCCTCGGCGCGCTCGCGATCGCGCGCGTCCGCGAGGACCTCCGCGGCCGGGGCCACGCCGGTCGGCGCGCCCTCGGGGCGGTCGCCGACGGTCTCGGCGCCCTCTGGCCGGTCGCCGACGATCATCCGCTCACCTCGGCGAGCGCGCGCCCAGGACGCGCGGGCTCGGGCGCCGGGCCCGCGCCAGCGCGGCCGCCCGCGAGGTCACGCACCTCCTCGCAGAGGAGCAGGCAGGGGCAGCGCTCGCAGCTCCTCGCCGCCGCGCGCCGGTCGGGGAAGGTCGGCAGCGGACGCGCGGGGAACTCGCCTCGCGCCACGTCGCGCGCGCGCTGCGCGAGCTCGCCGGCGAAGCGCTCGAGGACCTCGTCCCACTCCTCCGGCTGGAGCTCGAGGCCGGGCGCCAGCTCGCCCTCGCTGCGCAGGCACCAGTAGGCCGCGCCCGTGCGCACCGCGCCGGTGCCGAGGACGAGCCCGCCGCGGATCGCGGCGAGGTAGGCCGGGAGCTGCGGGCTGACGAAGGTCGTGCGCACATCCTCGACAGCGGGGAGCAGCCCCGTCTTGTAGTCCCAGCAGAGCTCGCCCTCGGCGGGGTGGGCGTCGATGCGATCGATGCGTCCGCTCAGGTCGAAGGGCAGCCCGGGGTCGACGCGCCCGCGGAAGGAGATCTCGGCGGCGACGAAGCGCCAGCCGTCGCGCCAGCGCGCGCGCTCCGCCTCGATCCAGGCCCGCAGCAGCCCCTTGCCGCCCTTGCCCGCGCTCTCCAGCAGCCGGCGGCGCTCGAGCGCCCAGAGCGGCTGCTGGAGCCGCGGCCCCATGGCCCGGTCCACCGCCTGCTGCAGCGCCTGCTCCACGCGCTTGCGATCGCTGACGAGATCGAGGCGGCGGTTGATCACGTGGCGCACGAAGCCGGTGAGGATCTCGTGCAGCACGGTCCCGCGGTCGAGCGGTCGGATGCCGACGGCCGGATCGGGGAGCTCGCGCAGGCGCAGCAGGTTCAGTGTGAGGAACTTGAAAGGGCACTCGAAGAGCACCCCGAGCGCGGTGGCCTGCACGCGGCGGGGCAGCAGGCCGCGGACCGGCAGCTCGCGCCGCGCCGGGCGCGGCAGACGGCGCCCCTCCCAGGCGCCGCGCACCCAGGGCACGGCGAGCCACGCCGCCGGCGGCGCGCTCCAGAGCGAGACCAGCCGCCGCTCCTCGCGCTCCGCGGGCCAGAAGGGCGAGGCGGGCACCGGCTCGCCGCCCTCGCCGAGCGGCCGGGTCAGCGTGACGGTCGGCGCGAGCGCGAGGAGCTGACCGAAGGCGGCCTCGGCGAACTCGTGCTGGCTGCCGACGGAGGCGCCGCGGACCTGGCGGCGCTCCTCGGGCGAGAGGAGCGGCAGCTGGCGAGGCGGCTGCGGCAGCCGGCCCGAGGTGAGCCCGGGGACGAAGAGGTGGTCGAAGTCGAGGCCGCGGCTCTCGACCAGCCCGACCACCTGCACGCCGGCGCGCTCGTCGCCGCCCTCGCCGGTCCGCTCGCCCGCGAAGGCGAGGCGCAGCCAGTCGAGGAGGCCCGCCGCCGTGGTGGTGAGCCCGGCGAGCTGGCTCCGCACCTCGGCCAGCACCCGCCGCAGGCGCGTCCAGGCTGCCTGGTCCGCCTCGCCGGCGAGGACCGGGAACCGCAGCTCCGCCCAGACCGTGGCCAGCGCGTCGAGCCAGCGCTCGACCGGACGGGTGGGGAGCGCGAGCAGCGGCGCGAGCACCTCGTCGAGCGAGCGCCCGTCGACGGCGAGCGCGCGAGAGAGCTCGCCGTCGCTCCGCACCAGCTCGCCGCAGAGGTCGCCGACCGTCCCCGGCGCGCCGCGCTCGCGCCAGATCGCGTCGACCCGCGCCAGGGAGGCCCGCCGCTCACGCCAGGCGCCGTAGTGGCCGGAGAGGATCAGCTCGAGGAGCTGCTCGCGCTCGACCTCGAGGAGGAGCGAGAGCGGCAGGAGCGCCGCGCGCACCAGCGGCTGCTCGGCCAGCGGGTCGGCCAGGCCGACGTTGAAGAGCGCGCCCTCGGCGCTGGAGCGACCGAGGACGCTCTCGAGGACGCCGCGCACCGGCGCCTGATAGCCGTCGAGGTCCGGGAGCACCACGCCCACGCGGGAGAGCCGGCCGGCGGCGAGCGCCGCGCGAGCGAGCTCCTCGCCGAGCCAGAGGAGCTCCTGGCGCGCGTCAGGGAGCGTGACCGCGCGCAGCCCGACGGGCGCGCCGCGCGGCAGCCGCAGGGTCTCCAGCGAGGTCGCGGCGCCCAGCGCCTCGAGGCAGCGCGCCTCGGTCCGCGCCGGCGACTCGAGCCCGGCCACCAGCACGCGCCCCGGCAGCGCCACGCGGCCCCCGGCGATCAGCCCGGCGACCCGCCGCGCGAGCCCCGCCGGGTGGAAGCAGCCGAGCGCCCCGAGCCGCTCCTCGAACGGCCTGGCGAGGCCAGTGCGCCAGGCGACCAGCGGCCCGCCGCTCCCGCCCTCGGGGTCCAGCTCGTCCCGGAGCAACGCCTC
>JAKLHH010001226.1 GCA_022710245.1 Myxococcota bacterium | reverse complement strand
CTCCGCGCGCCGGAGCTGCAGCGCACCTGGAAGTGGGCGAACCCGTTCCGCGGGCTCGTCGTCAACGTCACCGACCTCGGGGTCATGGTCCGCTACGACCATGACCGCATCATCGCCATGGTGACCAGCCTGGAGAGCGGCAAGCCGCTGCCCGGCCTCAAGCTCGAGCTGCGCGGCGGCCCCGAGAGCAAGGTCCTCTGGCAGGGCAAGACCGACGCCGACGGCACCGCCGTCCTCCCCGGCCGGCGCGAGCTGAAGGAGCGGCCCACCTACGTGCTCTGGGCGGAGAAGGGCAAGGACTCGGCCTTCGTCGTCCTCGATCCCAGCGACGCGAGCGGGAACTACCTCTACTCCTACAGCAGCTGGGGCAGCGCGCCGGCGAAGAAGGCGCTGAAGAGCTTCCTCTTCACCGATCGCAGCCCCTACCGCCCCGGCGAGACCGTGCACCTCTCCGGCGTGCTGCGCCAGGAGGACCGCACCCCCGAGGGCGGCATCGAGGCGCTGCCGAGCAGCCTCTCCTCGGTCACCCTCCGCGTGATGAGCCCGCGCGGCAACATCCTCGTCGAGAACAAGCAGGCGAAGCTCTCGCCGAGCGGCGCCTTCAGCCTCGACATCCCGATCCCCGTCGGGGCCGACCTCGGCAGCTACAGCGTCTACATGACCAGCCTCGAGGGGAGCGCCTACGGCTCCTTCCAGGTCGAGGAGTACCGCGCGCCGGAGTTCGAGGTGAAGGTGGAGGTCCCCGAGGGCCCGCTCTTCTTCGGCGACACGCTGAAGGCCAAGGTGGGCGCCGACTACCTCTTCGGCGCGCCGATGTCCGGGGCCGAGCTGACCTGGAGCCTGCGCCGCGAGGCGACCTCCTACCGCCCGCCGAAGAACGACGGCTTCAGCTTCGGCGAGGAGCTCCCCTGGTGGTCGCGCTACGACTACAGCTACGGCCGCCGCGGCGGTCGCTACGGCGGCTACTACACGGTCGGCGGCGCGGCTGGCGAGATCGTGCGGCAGAGCAAGGGCAGCCTCGACGCCTCGGGGCGCGTCGCGCTCGAGCAGCGCCTGGAGCGAAACGCCAAGGACAAGCGGCACGGGCCCGCGGCCTTCACCCTGGAGGCAGAGGTCGTCGACCAGAACCGTCAGACGGTGGCCAACCGCAAGGTGGTGACCGTCCACCCGGCCAGCCTCTACCTCGGCCTGCGCCCCGAGAAGACCGTGGTCAAGGCCGGCGAGCCGGCGAAGATCGACGCCGTGCTGACCGGGCTCGACGGCGCTCGCGTCAAGGGCACCGCGCTCACGCTGCGCGCGCTCCAGATCGAGACCAAGGTGAAGCCGGTCAAGGGCCCCGAGGGCTGGACCTACGAGTACGAGAGCAAGGAGGTCGAGGTGGACGGCTGCGGCCTCACCACCGCCGCCGACCCCGCGAGCTGCGAGATCACGCTGAAGAAGCCCGGCATGTACCTGCTCCGCTCGGAGACCAAGGACAGCAAGGGGCGGCTCGCCCGCACCACCATCACGCTCTACGCCCACGGCCCTGGCTACGTGCCCTGGCGCCTGGAGAACCAGTCGGCGATCGAGCTGGTCCCCGACAAGGACCGCTACGCGCCCGGCGAGCTCGCCAGGGTGCTGGTGAAGTCGCCGCTCGCCGACTCGCGCGGCTTCCTCACCCTCTCGCGCGGCGGCATGGTGCAGCACCGCGCCCTCGAGCTGAAGGGCAACGCGCAGGTCGTCGAGGTGCCGATCACCGACAAGTTCCTCCCCGAGCTCTACGTCGGGGTCGCGCTCGCGCGCGGCCGCGTGAAGGACACCTCGCTGGGCAAGGCGGCGCAGGACCTGGGCCGGCCCACCTTCGCGCACGGCCAGGTCCGGCTGGCCGTCTCCGTCGAGGAGAAGCGGGTCAAGGTGGAGGTCAAGCCGCTGCAGGCCGCGGTGGCGCCCTCGGGCAAGCTCGACCTGGTCCTCTCGACGCGTGATCACGCGGGCAAGCCGGTCGCCGGCGAGCTGGCGGTGATGGTGGTCGACGAGGGCGTCCTCGCGCTGCTCAACTACCAGACGCCCGACCCGCTCTCCTTCTTCTGGTCGGGGCGCAGCGCCGAGACTGGCCTCCACGACAACCGCAACGCGCTGCTCAAGCGCGAGCGCGACCTGAAGGCGACGCCCCCGCCGCCGCCGCCGCCGCGCAAGTACAAGAACGGCCACGCGCGGCTGGCGCTGCAGGCGCCGATGGCGACGGCGGCGCCCGCGCCCGCCGACGCGGCTCCGGGCGGCGGCCTCTTCGCCAACAAGAAGATGGCCAAGTCGGCCCTGCGGGAGGAGGCGAAGGAGTCCTTCGCCTCGAGCGGCGAGGCCGCGCCGCGCATCCGCTCGCGCGCGCTCTTCGCCTCCACCGCCTACTTCAACCCCTCGGTCACGACCGACGCCTCGGGCAAGGCGCGCCTGAAGATCACCATGCCCGACAACCTCACCACCTTCCGCATCATGGCGGTGGCGCTGCAGCAGGGCCGCGCCGACCGCTTCGGCAGCGGCGACGCGCAGGTCAAGGTGCGCAAGGCGCTCCTGCTGCGGCCCTCGCTGCCGCGCTTCCTCTCCGTCGGTGACCACTTCGAGGCAGCGGTGATGGTGCACAACGAGACCGACCGCGACGGCCAGATCGACGTCCTCGTGCGCAGCCGCAACCTCGTCGCCGAGGGGCCGCAGCGGAGGCGCGTCACCGTCAAGGCGCACCGGGCCGCCGAGGTGCGCTTCGGCCTGGCGGCGACGAAGAGCGCGGGCCCGGCGCGGGTGCAGTTCGCGGCGGTGCTCGGCAAGGAGAGCGACGCCGTCGAGAAGCA
>JAKLHH010001225.1 GCA_022710245.1 Myxococcota bacterium | reverse complement strand
CCTACGAGCACCGGGAGCAGGACCTCTCGTTCTGCCACGGCTCGCCGCTCAACCTCGAGGAGTTCGAGTACATCTTCTCCCTCGAGCAGGCGCAGCGGTTGCTCGGCTGCTACGAAGATCTGGCGAGGGTGACCTTCATCGGCCACTCGCACCTCTGCAAGTCGTTCGCGCTCTCGGTCAGCGACGTGCACGAGGTGGTCGCCACCCGCTTCACCATCCGCGAGAACTACAAGTACATCATCTCGGTAGGGAGTGTGGGGCAGCCGCGGGACTACGACAACCGCGCGAGCTACACCATCTACGACACCGAGAGCATGGTCTTCGAGTTCAAGCGCGTCGAGTACGACGTCGAGACGGCCGCTCGCCAGATCTTCGAGGCCGAGCTCGAGCGCAACTTCGGGAACCGCCTCTTCCTCGGCGTCTAGGCCCCGAGAGCAACTATTACCTTAACCAGTCGTTGCCAAGCGCCGACATCTGCCAGCCTGGCGGTGGGTGAGCTGTTACCTTAACTAGTTCTGGTCAAGCGCAGAGATTTGCTGGCCAGCTGGGACTGGCTGGGCAGGGGCGACCGCGGCGCTGCGGCGCTTCATCAGGCGGAGCAGGAGCTGGATTCGCTCGCGCATGGCATCGCCAGGGTTCCCCTCGAGGAGCCGCTGGGCGAGGTGGCGTGGGCTCGGCGTCAGGGCCGCGAGCTTGGCGGCCTCGAGGGCGGTGAGCTGCGAGGGCTTGTGCTTGAAGTAGAGCTGCGCCGCCTGAGAAACCCCATAAACTCCGGGCCCCATCTCGACAAGGTTCAAGTAGAGCTCGAGGATCCTGCTCTTCGGGATGACCTGCTCGAGCCGCCAGGTGAGCACGGCCTCCTGCAGCTTGCGGGCGAGGGTGCGCTCACCGCCGAGGAAGACGTTCTTCACCAGCTGCTGGCTGATGGTGCTGGCGCCGCGGGCGGCGCGCCCCTCCTTCAGGTTGTTCACGAAGGCGCGGACCAGCTGCCGCCCGTCGAAGCCGCGGTGCGCGAAGAAGGCGGAGTCCTCGGCGACCACGAAGGCGGACCGCGCGTGGCCGGAGATCTTCCAGAGCGGCGTGAAGTCCGGGTTGGCCGGTCCGAGGGTCCACGGCTGGCCGACATTTCGCGCCCCTGCGACCTTGATGGTGATGGGACCCTTGAGGGTTCGCACGTCGGCGGCCGGCGGGTCCGCGAGGACACGGCAGCCGAGCGGCGTGAAGTCCAGGTCCACCTGGGTGCCCTCGAGGTCCGCGCTGTCCAGCCGCAGGCTCCCCATCAGGCCCAGGTCCCCCTCGAGGCCGAGCCCGCGGAGGGCGGGCGTGAGGCCGGGTGGCAGGGAGGCGAGGAGCTTCTGGCAGGGGGCCGTGGGGACTCCGAGGTCGAGCGCGAGCTGGACTCCGCCCGACGGGCTGGCGCCGATGCGGCCGCGCAGGACGAGCTCCAGGTCGCCGGTCTGCACGCGCAGCCGGTCGAGGCGGATGCGTCCGCGCTCGGCGTCGATCCCCGCCGCGGCCTCGAGCTCCGCCCGGAAGGGCCCCACCGGCAGGCGGGCGATGAGGGGGTGCTGTAGCTGGACTCCCTCGCCGGTCAGGCGGGCGCTGAGGAAGTACCCCTCGCCCTCGCGGCTCAGGCTGATGCCCCCGGTGAGCCGCGTCCCCTTCGGGCGCAACCCGAAGGACTCGAGCGCGCCGCCGACCTGGGTCAGGTCCACGTTGCGCAGGGTCAGCTCCACGCCATCTCGCCCGAGCGGCCGGAAGTCCTCGCCGAGGTGGGCGCGCCAGATGATCTTCCCGGTGTCCTGTCCAGCCGGCTTCGCGATCCCCTGCAGCCGGTAGCCATCGCGGGTGGGGCTGAGGGAGACGGAGTGGAGCGTGAAGCCGTCGCCGGTGCGATCTCCTGGTGGTCTCAGACCGCCGCCGAGGAGCGCGGCGCGGAGCGGGCGATGGCCGCGCCGGCGGTCGAGGTCAGCTCCGGTGGCGGCGAGATCGAGGAGCGGGTGGCCGTCAACCTGGATGGTGGTGTGGCCGAGGACGAGACGGGCGGCCGCGCCCCGCGGCGCGAGCGAGATCCCGATGGAGCGCAGATCGAGCTGGTGACCGCGCCAGGCACGGAGCCGGACGTGCACCGAGCCGTCCTCGATGGTCACGCGGACGCCGTCGGTGCGGCGAGCGAGCTTGCTCGGCCTCGCGGGCGTCTTCACGAGCTCGGGCTCGGCCGGCGGCGCGTCGAGCCAGCGGCGCCAGCGGTCGTCGGTGATCTCGAGGACCGGGCGCACCAGGCGGACCTCCTTGACGGAGCCGCGCGGCGTGTTCCAGAGGTCGAGGAGCAGCTCGATGCGCTCGAGGCGGAGCAGCGGCCGGTCGCCGCCGATGCGGAGCCCGGAGATCACCACCGACGGCCGCAGGGTGCCCCAGATGCCGTCGATGCTCACCGGCAACCCGACCGACGCGGAGAGGGTCTGCGCCAGGCGGCGGATCGCGAGCTGCTGGCCGAGGTGCATCCCGACGGGCAGCGCACCGAGGAGGAGCAGCGCACCGGCCAGGAGCAGGGTGTGGAGCGTGCCCTTGCGGGGCCTTCGGCAGGCGGTCGTGTCCATGTGGAGTCCATCATAGGCGGGTGGTGATCGAGGTCCAGTTTTTGGACTCTGGTGGGTCGGACTCCGGGTGCGGGGCGGGGGATGGACCCCGAGCCGCGAGTGGATCCCCGCGTCTTGCGAGGGATCCGAGCCCCGGATCCTCCGTGTCCACACCGTCAGCGGGGCGTCACCAGCAGCCGCAGCAGGCGCCGGGATCCACGCTGCCGGGGACCGCGCAGAAGCC
>JAKLHH010001224.1 GCA_022710245.1 Myxococcota bacterium | reverse complement strand
CGAGGCAGGCGCGGACGAAGCGCCCGGAGACCGGCTCGGTCAGCCCGTAGCCCTCGAGGAACTCGCGCTGGGCCTCGGGCTCGAGCGCCGAGATCTCGGCCTCCAGCGTGGCGCAGAGCCAGAGGAGGTCGCTCTTCACCACGGCGGCCGCCTGCTGCACCGCCGCGGGCGGCGACTCGCCGGCGTGGGCCTCGGCCACGTTGGCCACTGTCAGGAGCGGGCGCTGGCTCATCAGCCCGAGCTCGTCGAGGATGGGCCGCGCGTGCTCGTCCCACTCGAGGAGGCGGAGCGGCTGCTCCGTCTCGAGCTGCGCCTGCGCACGGGCCAGCGCGTCCTCCTCGCCGGGGCGCGCGCCGCCGCCCTTGGTGATGCGCGCGCGGCGGTTCTCCACGCGCTCCATGTCCGCGAGGACCAGCTCGGTGGTGAGGTCCTTGATCCCCTTGACCAGCTCGGGGGCAGGGTCGTCCGCGTTGAAGGCGCCGATCACGTGCGCGTAGGCCCAGAGGTCGCGCATCTCGCGCACCTCGCGCAGCTCCAGCAAGCCCGTGGTGGCGTTCGAGGGCACCGCCAGGCCCACCTCGGCGTAGACCGTCTTCTTCGGCTTGCAGAGCCCGGTCAGCGTGTCGACCCGCGGGTCGGTCACGCGCGCGATGCCGAGCCGCGTCTTGCCAGGCGAGCGGGGCGTCCCCTGCATGCCGGTGAGGGCGTCGAAGACCGTCCCCCGACCGGCTCCCACGCGTCCGATGATGCCGACCTTCATGCGATACCTCCGACGGCGACGTACACCAATCGGGGGGCGCTGTCAAAGCGGCAGGTCCCCCCATAGCCCATGGTCCCCTGCCGCTGGCGCGGTGCCCCACCGCAGCGTATGCTTCGCCCCCATGTGCGGCATCTGCGGTCACCTGAGCGCGGATCTCGCGTGCCCCGCCGACGCTGGCCGCGTGCGACGGATGTGCGCTGCGCTCGCGCACCGCGGCCCCGACGCCGAGGGGCTCCTCGCCGAGGGGCCGGTCGCGCTGGGCCACCGGCGGCTCTCCATCATCGACCTCAGCCCGGACGGCAACCAGCCGATGCCGAGCGAGGACGGCGCGGTGGTCGCGGTGGTCAACGGCGAGATCTACAACTTCGCCGAGCTCCGCCGCGGCCTCGAGCAGCGCGGCCACCGCTTCCGCTCTCGCTCGGACTCCGAGGTCGTCGTGCACCTCTACGAGGAGCTCGGCGAGGCCTGCGTCGAGCCGCTGCGCGGCATGTTCGCGCT
This sequence comes from Myxococcota bacterium, assembly GCA_022710245.1. The sequence goes on along the minus strand of JAKLHH010001224.1, from coordinate 1,579 downwards.
CGCCGTCTGGGACCGGCGCCGCGGCGAGCTGCTCCTCGCGCGCGACCGGGTGGGCAAGAAGCCGCTCGTCTACGCGGCCCGCGGGGGCGAGCTCTGGTTCGCCTCCGAGCTCCCCGCGCTCCTCGCCGCGCTCCCCGAGCGCCCCGCCGTCGATCTCGACGCCATCGACCAGTACCTCACGCTGCAGTACGTGCCCTCGCCGCTGACGGCGTTCCAGGGGGTCTGCAAGCTCCCCCCGGCGCACACCCTGCTCGTGCGCCCCGGCGAGGCGCCGCGGCTGCGCCGCTACTGGCGCCTCAGCTTCCGCCCCGGCCCGCCCGTCCGCGAGGCGGACGCGGTCGCCGAGGTGCGCGCGCTGCTGGAGGAGGCGGTGCGGCTGCGCACCGTCTCCGACGTGCCGCTCGGCGCCTTCCTCAGCGGCGGCGTCGACTCCAGCACGGTGGTCGCGCTCCTCGCGCGCTGCTCGAACCGGCAGGTGAAGACCTTCTCCATCGACTTCCCCTCGCTCGACCCGGGGGAGGCGCGCTGGGCGCGGCTCGTCGCGCGCCGCTACGAGACCGACCACGAGGAGCTCACGGTCACGCCGGACATGGTCTCCATCCTCCCCGAGCTGGTGCAGCGCTACGGCGAGCCCTTCGCCGACGAGTCCGCCGTGCCGGTCTACTACCTCTCGCAGCTCACCCGCCGGCGCGTCACGGTCGCGCTCTCCGGTGACGGCGGCGACGAGGCCTTCGCCGGCTACCAGCGCTACGCGCTGGAGCGCGTGGCCCGCGCCCTCGGCCGCCTGCCGGCGCCCGCCCGCGCGCTGGCGGCCGGGCTGCTCCGCCGCCTGCCCGGCGCGGCGCTGCACCCGGTCCGCGAGTTCGGCGCGCTCCTCGGCGGCCCCGAGAGCGAGCGCTACATCTTCCTCCTCGGCCACTACACCAGCCTCGACAAGGAGCGGGTGCTGGGCCCGGCGCTCCTCGAGCGCGCGCGGCGGGACCTGGCGGGGCGGGAGCTCGCCGCGATCCTCGGGCGGAGCGACGCCGCCGACGCGGTGAACCGCCTCCTCGACCTCGACCTGCAGACCTACCTCCCCGACGACATCCTGACCAAGGTCGACATCGCCTCGATGGCCCACGCCCTCGAGGTGCGCGCGCCGCTCGTCGACCACGTCCTCCTCGAGCGGATGGCGGCGCTCCCCGGCGGGCTGAAGCTCCGCGGGCTGCGCGGCAAGCGGGTGCTGCGCCTCGCGGTGGCGGACCTGCTGCCCGGGCCCATCCTCAGGCGCCGCAAGATGGGCTTCGGGCTGCCGCTCGGGCGCTGGTTCCGCGGCGAGCTGGCGACGCTGGCGCGCGACCTCCTCACCGACGGCACGGCGCGCGCGCGCGGGCTCGTCGACCCGCGCCGGGTGAGCGCCATGCTCGATCAGCACCAGGCCGGCGTCGACCACGGCGATCGCCTCTGGAGCCTGCTCGTCCTCGAGCTCTGGTACCGGCACCTGGTCGACGCGCCGCCTGCGGAGCCCGGCGCCGCCCACGAAGTCGCCCCTCGGCCTGCGGAGCCCGGCGCCGCCCACGAAGTCGCCCCTCGACTTCCG
>JAKLHH010001223.1 GCA_022710245.1 Myxococcota bacterium | reverse complement strand
GCCTGCCGCGCAAGCTCACCGCCGAGCACCCGGTGGAGAAGCTCGCCGTCATCTCCGATCGCTCCCTGCCCAGGCCGTGCGGCCGCTGCCTGCAGGCGCTCTCCGAGGTGGGGACGCCGGACACGCTGGTCTACGCGGCCACCCTCGCGGGCGAGGTGGCGGTGAGCCGCCTGCGCGAGCTGATGCCGACCGAGTTCGCGGCGGCGCCGAGGCGCGAGCTCGCGCCCTATCGGCCGCTGATCGCCGAGGCGCTGCGCGACTACCGCGCCGCGCTGCGGAGCAAGGTGAGCGGCTACCGTCCGCCGGCCGCGGCGCTGATCGTGAGCGACGCCGGGATCAAGCGCGCGGGCGTGGTGCTGAAGCAGACCGCGAGCACCTTCACGCCGGCGACGCGGCTCCCCCTCGAGGAGCTGGTGCGTGACCGCGCGCTCGCCGGCAAGGCCGAGCAGCTCCGCACCGTGGTCCTGGTCGGGCCCGGGCAGGGCGGCTCCGAGCTGCCGCTGCCGACCGGCGACGAGCGCCAGCAGATCGTGGACCTCAACCCCGAGGCGACGGTGGTGCTCTACAACCCGAAGAGCAAGACGGGCGCGGTCCTCCCCGCGCACGCGCTCCTGCCCCTGGTCTACAAGCGGTAGCGTCCCGTCCTCCCGCGCCGGTCCTTCAACCAGCGGCCTCCGTCCTCCCTGCTCGCGCCGGTTCGTTCGCTGTGCGTTCGGGTGGCAGCTCGAGTAGCGCTGCGGCGAGGACCTCTTCAGATCTCGAAGAGCACGCCAGCGCCTCCAGCGCCCGATCCCGAGACACCGCTGCGGGCTGAAACCTGGCCGTTTCCTTGCAACCCGCAGCCCCATGCCCCGAGCCTATGTCCTCGCCCTGCTGGCGACCCTCATCGTGCCCTCGATGGCTGATGCGAGACCCACCCTTGGCCGCCTGCAGGAGATCGCGAGGCGCTCGCTGGAGAGCAACATCATCCAGGTCGACTCGGGACCCTACCTCGCCGCCGGCGGGCACCAGTTCCACTCGCTGTGGACCCGGGACTTCGCCTTCGCCGCGCGCGGGCTGCTCCGGCTGCGGCGCTTCGACGTGGTGCGGAACCAGCTCGACGCGCTGCTCCGCGCGGCGCGGCCCGAGGACGGCCTGGTCCCGCGGACGCTCGACTCCCGCCCCATCGCGCTGCGCGTCACGCTGAGCACGCTGGCGACCATGGTCGGCCTGCGCTCCAGCCTCTCCATCGGCGACCGGCTCCGCCCGCAGTACCTCGACGAGCACGGCTCGCCGGCCATCGACTCCAACCTCCTCGTGCTCCTCACCGCGATCGACTACGTGCGCGCGAGCGGCGACCACGCCTGGTGGCGCAAGGTGGAGCCGGACCTGGTCCGCGTCTTCCGCTTCTACGAGGCGCACCTGAAGGGCGGGCTGCTCTGGCAGCCCGCCTACTCCGACTGGCAGGACAGCGTGAAGCGCGAGGGGCACGCCTTCTACACCAACCTCCTCTACCACCAGGTGGCGCGGCGGCTGCTCGAGCACCCCGCCTTCGGCGTGAAGCCGGCCGCGGTGGAGCAGCTCGGCCGCCGCATCGAGCGCACCTTCTTCGATCCGGCGCAGGGGCTCTTCCGCTCGCTCGCGGGCCAGCCCTACGTCTCCCTCGACGGGAACCTCCTCGCCATCGACCTCGGCTTCTTCCAGGACCCGCGCCGCGACCGCGCGCTCTACCAGGCGCTGACGCGGAGCGAGCTGTGGACGCGCCACGGCCTGCCGGGCTTCGCCACCGCGCCCGACTACCCGCGCAGCTGGGCGCACCGGCCCGCGCGCCTGGTCGGCCTCACGCACTACCACGGTGAGATCTTCTGGTCCTGGCTGATGGCGCTCTCGGCCAAGGTCGCGCACCAGGTCGGCGACCACCCGACCGCCCGCCGCGTCCTGCGCACGCTCGGCCAGAACGCGCGCCGCGACGGCGCCGTGACGGAGATCTACGCGCCGAAGCCCGGCCTGCCCGCCTTCCGCTCCTGGCTCTACGCCTCGGAGACGCCCTTCAGCTGGGGCGCGGGGATGGTCCTCGACGCCATCAGCGCGGTGAAGGGCGGGCGCGGCGCCGCGGCCCCGGCGGCCTCGGGGACCACGCGTGCGTCCTCGCCGCGTGGCTCCGCGCGGCTCCGACCCTAGAGCACTACCTCAACCACTCCCCGTAGAGCTCGGGCCGCCGGTCGCGGAGGAAGAGCCGCCGCGCGTGGCAGGAGGCGAGCTCGCGGAGGTCGAGCTCCGCGAGGAGCAGCTCGTCGACCCCCGGGCGCGCGCGGGCGAGGACGCGCCCGTCGGGGCCGCAGACGAACGACTCGCCGGCGAAGGTGAGCCGCTCCTCGGCGCCGACGCGGTTGCAGAGCGCCATGAAGTAGCCCTGCTGGAAGGCGGCGACGCGGAGCTCCGCCTCGTAGAGCCCCTCGGGCCACTCGCCGACCGCGCCGGCCTGCGGCACCACGACGAGCTCGGCGCCGCCGAGCGCGAGCGCGCGCAGGTACTCGGGGAAGTGGCGATCATAGCAGATCGCCACGCCGACGCGGCCGGCGCGCGTGGCGTAGACGGGCGCGCCGGTGTCGCCGGGCGCGTAGTAGCCCTGCTCGTGGAACCCCTCGTAGTCGGTGATGTGCACCATCCGCGTGCGACCGAGGAGCGAGCCGTCCGCGTCGAGGACCGGCGAGGTGTCGTAGGTCCTCTGCCCGTCGCGCTCGAAGAGGTTGAGCACCACGACCACGCCGAGCGCCCGCGCCCGCTCGGCGAAGGCGTCCGTCGTGGGGCCGGGCACGGGCTCGGCGAGCGCGGCCACGTCGCCGGCGGCGGGTCGCTGCGG
>JAKLHH010001222.1 GCA_022710245.1 Myxococcota bacterium | reverse complement strand
GGGTGGACCTGCACCAAGAACGCGGACGGGAGCTACACCTGCAGCAAGGCGACGCCGCCCAACCCGACCAACAGCCCGGGCGGCACGGGCGTCTGGAAGTGCCAGGTCGAGAGCGAGTTCAACAAGCTCGTCTGCGAGCGCGACACGCCGACGCCCACGCCCGACTCGGGCACACCGCCGCCGCCGAAGACCGAGACCAACTGCGCCGACGGGATCGACAACGACGGCGACGGGCTGGTCGACTGCAAGGACTCCGACTGCCCGGCGTGCAAGCCGACCTGCCCCGCCGGCCAGGAGTGCTGCGACGGCGTCGACAATGACGGGGACAAGAAGATCGACGAGGGGAACGTCTGCGGCACGCTGCCGCCGACGGAGCCGTGCCCGCCGGGCGCGATCCAGTCGTGCGACTGCTACTGCGGCGTGCACCGCAAGTGCAAGGCGGACGGCACCTGGGGTCCCTGCACCGTCGACAACTCCTGCAAGGTCGCGCAGGTGATCTCGCAGTCGGCCTGCGGGCAGAACGCCTACTGCGACTTCGGCGAGTGCGTGCCGACTGGACCGTGGGGTGGCCTCGGCACCCAGTGCCTCCACCACAATGACTGCCCCACCGGCAAGATCTGCGACCTCGGCGAGTGCATCACCGATCCGTACCAGCCCTGGAAGTGCCCGTAGCTCCCCCGTAGCTTTCGCTCCTCGCTCCGTGGCTCCCGCCTCGTAGCCTCCTCGGCCCCTTAGCTCTCTCCTCTCGCACCGCGACTCTGGCCTCCCCCACGCGCTCACCGCGTACGCCGCTTCTCGCCGCGTCTGCTGCTTCGCAGCATCGAGGCAACGCTGCACCCCCAACTGTCTGGATCCGCACCCACCCCCCGTGGCACATCCCTTGTAACGCTCCTCGTCGAAGCTCTCGAGCTCGTCACCCTTTCGAGAGCGAGGAGGTCTCCGATGGGACTTCGCTGCCACGCCGCCCTGCCACACCCGCTCCCCACGCTCCCGGGCCGCATCGCCCTCGTCATCCCGGCCTACAACGAGGCGCAGCACCTCCCCCGGCTCCTCGCCGCCTGCGGCGAGGTCCGTCCCGCGCTGATCGTCGTCGTCGACGACTGCTCGACCGACGGCACCGCCGAGGTGCTGGCCAGGGAGCTGGCCGCGGCGCGGCTGCCGCTGCGAGTCCTCCGCAACACGCGGAACCTCGGCAAGCAGGGCTCGGTGGCCCGCGCGCTGCGCGAGCTGCTCCCGGTCGACCTCGACGGCGTGGCGCTGCTCGACGGGGATGGGCAGCACGACCCGCGCGAGCTGCCCGGTCTCGCCGCGCTCCTCGTCGACCACGACCTCGTCGTCGGCGCGCGCTCGCACGCGCGGATGCCGCCCCAGCGCCGCCTCTCCAACTGGCTGGTGAACCGCGGCTTCGAGCTCCTCGGCGGGGTGGGCTTCGTCGACGTGCAGTCGGGGCTGCGACTCTACCGCAAGGCGCTCGCTGACGTGCTCGCGCGCACGCTGCGGCCCGACGGCGGCTACAGCCTCGAGCACGAGTCGCTGGCGATCCTCGCGGCGTACGCGAGCGAACGCGGCCTCGAGCTGCAGGCGGCCGCCGCGCCGATCTCCTGCGCCTACGGCGAGGCGAGGAGCAAGATGCGGGCAGGCCACGTGCTGCAGCTGGCGGCGGAGACCGTGCGCCAGGCGCTGCGGCTCCGGCGCGCGATGAGGGGCGCGCTGACCACCGCGCTGCCGCGCGCGCTCACGGTGGAGATTCACGACATCACCCCCGCCTGGCGCGACGAGGTGCAGGCGATCGGCGCGGCGCTCGCTGCGGTCGGCGTCGAGCGGCCGACGCTGCTGGTGGTGCCGCGCTTCGTCGACGAGGCCGGGCGCTGCTGGGATCTGCGCGACGACCCGGCGCTGATCGCCTGGCTGCGCGCGCAGCAGCGCGCCGGCGCCGAGATCGTGCAGCACGGGCTCACCCACCGCGCGCCCGCGCCGCCCCCGCCGGGCCTCGGCAACGCCCTCATGCACCGCTGGTTCAGCCGCGGCTGCGCCGAGTTCGCGCACCTCAGCGGCGAGGAGGCCGCCAGCCGGCTGCTCGCCGGGCGGCGCATCCTGCGAGAGTGCGGCCTCGAGCCCGGCGGCTTCATCGCGCCCGCCTGGCAGCAGAGCCCGGCGGCGATCGGGGTCCTCGCCCGCCTCGGCTTCGCCTTCACCGCGTTCCTCGACCACCTGCTGCCGCTCGGCGACGACCCGCGGCCGGTCCGCACGCCGGCGCTCACCTTCGCGGCGCCGAACGCGGTGGTCGACCACGCGAAGCGGGTGGTGATGCGCGGGGTGGAGGCCTGCTCGCGGCCGGCCCCGCTGCTGCGGGTCGCCGTGCACCCCGAGGACCTCCACGGCGCCCGCCCCGTCGAGCACATCCTCGAGCGGGTGCAGCGGCTGCTCCGTCACCGCCGGCACGTCACCTACGCCGAATGGCTCGCCGAGCGCCACGAGCGAGAGCGCCACGAGCGAGCGGCAGCATGAGCGCCTTGCCCCTCCCCCGGCGCTTCACGCCTGCGCCCCCACCCGCCGCCTCGGGGCGGGTCGCGCCGCTCACGCCGCGCCCGCGGCCCGCCCACCCGCGCTTGCGCAGCCTCTCGGTGAGCCTGGTCACCACCGCGCTCGACGCGGGGCTCTTCGCGCTGTGCACGCTGCTCGTCGCCGGCGTGCACCTGATCTGGGCGCGCTGGCTCTGCGGCGCCGTGGGCGCCGTCTGCAACTTCCTGCTGAACCGCGTCTGGGCCTTCCGCGCGCGCGCCGAGCGGCCGCTCTCGCAGGCCTGGCGCTCCGGGCTGATGGCCGCCGCGTCGGTGACGCTG
>JAKLHH010001221.1 GCA_022710245.1 Myxococcota bacterium | reverse complement strand
AGCCCGAGCGCGGCCGCCAGCCCGAGCGCGGCGGCCAGCCCGAGCGCGGCGGCCAGCCCGAGCGCGGCGGCCAGCCCGAGCGCGGCGGCCAGCCCGAGCGCGGCCGCCAGCCCGAGCGCGGCGGCCAGCCCGAGCGCGGCGGCCAGCCCGAGCGCGGCGGCCAGCCCGAGGGCCCGGTCAGCCCGCGAGGTCCTTGACCCGCACCGAGACCACCGCGACTCCGCCTGACCCGCGCACGCCGAGGCTGAGCTGGTCCTCCTCGTCGGCCGGGTGCCAGAGCACCTCGCGCCCGTCGCCCTCGACGGTGCCGGCGCACTGCCAGCGCAGGCTGACCGCCTCGGGGCCGCCGACGGCGCAGACGCGCACGCCGCTCGCCTCGCGCGCCGCCTGCAGCCACACCTGCGGCGGGTCGAAGAACGGCAGGTCCCGCGAGCGGGGCGGCCGCTGCGGCGTCAGGTCGCGGTAGTGGCCCGCGCCGGCCAGCGTCGGCTCGCCGGTCGGCAGCAGCGAGGCGCCCTTGTCGGGCGGCACCATGTCGACCACCGTCCCGTCGGGCGGCGGCGGCGGATCGACGATCATGCCGTCGGGCGGCACCATGTCGACCACCGTCCCGTCCTTCTTCTTCGGCGCGTCGCGGCCCGCGTCGCGCGGCGCCGGGTCGACCACCATGCCGTCCTTCTTCTTGATCCACCCGTCGGGCGGCACCATGTCGACCACGGTCCCGTCGGTGCCGCCGTCGACCTTCTTCTTGCCGTCGACGCCGGCGTCGGTCGGCGCCGCGCGCGAGCTGCAGCCGGCCGGGGCGAGCCCGGAGGCCGCGAGCCAGACGCCGAGCCCGACGCCCGCCAGGCGGCGCGCGAGGCCGGTGCGCGCCCGCGGCGCCACCGGCGGCTGCAGGCGCGGGGTGGTCTCGGCGAAGCCGCTGATCAGCGCGTAGACCGCGTCCAGCCGCGAGTGCTGCGCGCGATCGGCCTCGGAGATGCGCAGCGCGAGGAGCGCCGTCTCGCGCTCCACCGCCTCGCGGTCCTTGCCCCCGTGCGCCCGGACCAGCGCCACGGCCTCGTCGAGGAAGCCCGCGGTCTCCAGCGCGATGGCGCGGGTCAGCGCCTCGGCCTCGCGCGCGACCGCGGCGACGCCCACCGGGTCATCGAAGAAGTGCTCGAGGAGCTTCGCGTAGTAGCCGAGGCCCATGTAGCGGTTGTGCACGCCGTTCGTCGCGAAGTTGCGCTCGCGGAAGGCGGCGGCGCAGACGCGGAAGAGGAGCTCCACCTGGTCGTCGCTGATGCGGTAGTCGTAGCCGAGGTAGCTGCCGCCGAGCTGCCCGGCCTCCTCGAGCTGCTGCTGCAGCGGCGTCCCGCAGTAGGCCTCGGCGCGGCAGAAGTTCACCGGCTGGCCGGCGTGGCGGCGGATGCAGGCGATGTTCTCCTCGACGTCGGCGAGCGTGGCGTCGGGCTCGAAGAGGAGGAGGTTGTAGCAGCTGAAGATGCCCGCCTCGCGGCAGGCGTCGAGCGCCGCGTGCACGCGCGCCACCTCGAGGCGGCGGTCGAGGTGCGCGGAGCCCGCCGGCGAGACGTTCTCCACGCCGACGTAGAGCCGGACCACGCCGAGGCGGCGCAGCTCACGCGCCAGCTCGGGCGTCAGGCTGTCCGGGCGGCACTTGCCGATCAGCCCCGCCGGGCCCACGCCCTCGGCGTCGAGCGCCGCGCGCAGCGCCTTGACCCGCGCCAGCGAGTCCGCCGGCCGCGGCAGGAGGAAGGTGTCGTCGTGGAAGCAGAAGACCGCGCTGCCGCCCGCCGCCTCGGTGAGGACCGCCATCTCCGCCGCGAGGTTCTCCGGGCTGCGGTGCCGCAGGAGCCGCGCGCCTGCGTGCTCGCGCGCGTCGCGGTGCACGGCGCTGATCGAGCAGAAGCTGCAGCGCCCCCAGCAGCCGCGGCTACCGAGGATGGGGATGAAGGGGACGCCGACGTGCCGCGAGTGCGACCGGTAGCGGCGCGGGAAGGGGAGCTGATCGAGCTCCGTCTCCTGCGACCGCTCCGGCGTGCGCTGCGCGACGCCGCCCTCACCGCGGAGCGCGAGGCCGGCGACCCCGGCGAGCGGCCGCCTCTCGGCGAGCGCCGCGAGGAGCTCGGGGACGGTGCGCTCGCCCTCGTAGAGGACCACGCTGTCGACGCCCCAGTCCGCCTCGAGGACCTCTCGCCAGGCGATGCTCGGGAACTGCCCGCCGCAGGTGATGTGGCCCGCGTAGCCGCGCCGCCGCAGCTCCCAGGCGAGCGCGAGGAAGTCGTGGGAGCGGTGCTGGAACTGGATGCCGAGCCCGACCACCTCCGGCGCCGCCGCCACGACGCGCGCGGCGAGCCTCGAGAGCTGCCCCCCGTCGTTGAACGGCAGCACCTCCACCGCGTGGCCGGCCTCCTCGGCGACCGCGGCGATCATGCCGAGGCCGAGGTTCTCCTCGAAGTCTGCTCCGATCAGGTGAATCCGCATCGCGCTCTCCTGGCAGCTTGGCTGGTCTGACGATCTGCTGGTGGACGGACGATGATACCCCTTGTCGTCTTGTCGCGGCAGCTCCGCGCGACCGCCCGACCTGCGCGGCGCCGCTCCTGGCTTGCAGCGGGTGCTGCGACGCAAGATCTCTGCCACGCTCCCTGCACGTGCTCTCGCGCGCTTGAGCGCCGCGCACCTCAGATTCCTGACGTGGTGCTGTGCCAGGGAGTGCCAGCGGGGCGCTGGTCCTCGACGTGCAGATGCCCTCGACGTGCAGACGTGCAGATACCCTCGACGTGCTGGCGTGCAGATGCCCTCGACGTGCAGACGTGCAGATGCCCTCGACGTGCAGACGTGCAGATGCCCT
>JAKLHH010001220.1 GCA_022710245.1 Myxococcota bacterium | reverse complement strand
TGGAGCCCATCGAGGAACACCCCGCAGTGGCTCCCGAGGTCGGTGATCGAGCAGGTCCGGAGGACCTCCCCGGCGCTGGAGAGCTCCCAGGTCGCGCTCAGCCGGCAGTGCGTGCGCGCCACCGTCGGCGACGAGAGCCGGAGCTCGCAGCTCTCGTGCCGGCCGAGGAGCGAGTGTCCGAAGGGGACCTCGAGCCGCGGCTGCTCCTCGACCGGCACCAGCCATCCGGCGGGACCAGCGACGGGCGGTACGACGAGGAGCGGCAGACCGCGCGGCACTTTGCCCTGCTCGCCTCCTGCGGAGGCTCCGCGATGAAGGGCAAATTCGCCCTGCTCGCCTCCTTTGGAGGCTCCGCGATGAAGGGCGAATTGTCGCGGCGCCGCACCGGTCGGGCCGTCGTGCGGAGCTGCTGCGACCAACGCGAGCAGGGCGACTCCCTCGAGGCGGGCCGCCAGCTCGCGGGCGCGCTTGCGGCCATCGTGGCCGTCATAGGGCAGGGGAAGATGGTCGGCGAGGAGCGCGCGCAGGCGACGGTGCAGCAGGCCGGGGAGCGGGCCACGCGGGAGCGGCACCTGCTCCGCCTCGGCCCACGCCAGCCAGCCGAGGGCGAGCTCGCTCGCCCCCACCAGCCCCAGCAGCTCCCAGCCCGGCTGCGCTGCGGCCTCGAGGCGGCCGAGGAGGAAGTCGAGCTCCGCGAGGACGTGGCGGAGGAGATCCTCGCGCCAGCGCAGCGAGGGCCGCCCCAGCGCGAGCCCTGGATCGGCGACCGGCGGCGCCTCGAGCGGGAAGCGGCGAAGGAACGCCTCGACCAGGACGTCGACCTCGGGCGGCGAGGGGGCCGAGGGGGTCATCGCGAGCGCGCGGCGGGGCGCACCGCGCGGACCTCGAAGCCCTCCAGCGTCACCTCGACGAGATCACCGAGGGCGGCGTCGACCTCGCCGCGCAGGTGGAAGAGGCCCCGGCTCGCGGAGGCGACGTGGAGGTCGCCGGCCTCGTCGCGGTAGACCAGGCGAAAGCGCGCGGGGTCGCCGGTGGTGAGCTCGCGCTCGGGCATCGCGGCGAGCTCGCGCGCCGCCTTGCCTCGCGTCTCCGCGTCTCCGAGGACGGTGGCGAACCAGAACGCGAAGGCGGCCTGCAGCTGCGACCGCTGCAGCCCGTAGCGCGAGACGACGCCGAGGGTGTGCCACGCGCGCGAGACGGCGTCGGCGAGCTCGGGCCACATCCGTGGCTGCGAGAGCTGGGTCGCCGCGGCGAGCTTGCCGAAGGCCTCCGGGAAGCGCTGGCTCTGACGCAGCGTCTCGCCCGCGCCGAGGAGGGCGAGCGCCGAGTGGTGGACCGGGGTCAGCCGCTCGGCCCTCGCGCTCGCCTCCTCGAAGGCGGCGAGCGCCTCCTCGTGCCGGCGGAGGAGGAGCAGCTGTCCGCCCACCGCGCTGAGCGCGCTGGCCGCCTGGTGGGGCTGCGCCGCGCTGAGGATCTCCGCGGCCTCGCGGAAGGCGGCGAGGGCGCCCTCGTGGTCGCCCTGGTTCGCGCGCGCGATGCCGAGGCTGTGCAGGGTGTCCGCGACGGCCGGGTGCCGCGGTCCGCGCAGGCGGCGGTCGAGGGCGAGCGCGGCGGTGAAGGCCGCCTCGGCGGCCTGGTGCTGGCCCTGGGCGTCGCGCAGCAGCCCCTCGGTGAAGTGGGTGTTGCACTCCAGCTCGGGCTCGTCGCGCCGCCGCGCCTCGCTCCACAGCGCCGCCAGCAGCCGCTCGGCCTCGGAGAAGTCGCCGCGGTGATAGGCGGCCTTGGTGGACTTGTTCAGCTCGGACCAGTCCGGCATCGTGCGCCTCCGCTCCTGAGGACGCGAGCCTAGCACAGAGGTCGCGCCGGCCGCTTCACCCTCGCCAGCCTCGGGCGGGCGGGTGTAGGCTCGCCTGCGCTGGCGGTGGTGCAGGTCCAAGGAGCAGGTGTCGTCGACCAGGCCGGAGGAGCCGATGTACGAGATCCACGACGAGGTGAAGTACAAGCCGCTCGAGCTGGTGGACGCCGCGGCGCTCGCGGGCCTCTGCACGGAGAGGTGGTGGAACCAGACGCTCTGCCGCGTCAACGACTGCGTGGCGCGGCTGGGGGTCCTCGAGGGCGAGTTCCACTGGCACCAGCACGAGCGCGAGGACGAGCTCTTCTTCGTGCTGGAGGGCCACCTCCTGGTCGACCTCGAGGAGCGGACCGTCACCCTCGGGCCGCAGCAGGGGCTGGTCGTCCCGCGGGGGATCTCTCACCGCACCCGGGCGCCGCGGCGCGTGGTCGTGCTGATGATCGAGGGGGCGACCGTGGTGCCGACGGGGGACTGAGCCTCGGCCCCGCGAGTCAACCTCGCAGCAGGCGCGCCGCTTCGAGGCTGAGCGGATCGAGGCGCGCGGCGTAGGCCGCCGCGCGGAGCGCCGGCTCTGTCCGTCCGGCCGCGGCGTGCCGGCGCGCCAGCAGCACGAACGCCTTCGCTTGCAGGCGCTGCGCCTCGGCCTCACCGAAGCCGACGCGGAGCAGCGGCAGGAGCGCGCTCTCGGCCTCATCGGCGATGCCGTCGCTGGAGCAGATGGCGAGCAGCCGGCCCCGCGGCGCCTCTGGCTGGCCGCGGGGCAGCGGGTACCAGCCGGCGCCCTCGACCATCTGCCGCGCGAGCCGCGCCTCGTCCTGCGCCTCGCCGAGCACCGCCAGCCAGCGCGCGGCGGCGTCCCGCCCCTGCGTCGGCGGCGGGTCGACCCGGAGCGCCGAGAGCCCACCGAGGCCGCCCTCCCGCGCCGGGAGCGGCTGGTCGAGGACGCGGCGAGGAGCGGCGGCGAGCCCGAGCCGGCGGAGCTCGGCGGCGCCGGCGCGGAGCTGCTCCT
>JAKLHH010000122.1 GCA_022710245.1 Myxococcota bacterium | reverse complement strand
GAGACCACCGCCGACGGCCGCTTCACGCTGCTGCCGATCGCCTGCCTCGGCAACTGCGAGCACGCCCCCGCGCTGCTGGTCGATCGCGACCTGCACCGCGACCTCGACGAGGCGCAGCTCGAGGGCATCCTCGCGAGGTACCCCTGAGATGGAGCGGCCGCTGACCGGGAACCTCTCCTCCGACGGGCCGCTCAGCCTGGAGGCGTACCAGCGCGCCGGCGGCTATGAGGGGCTGCGCAAGGCGCTCGCCGAGCTCAGCCCCGAGGCGCTGACGCAGGAGGTGCGCGCGAGCAACCTGCGCGGCCGCGGGGGCGCGGGCTTCTCCACCGGGATGAAGTGGAGCTTCGTCCCGCGCGGCGAGGGCGCGCCTCGCCCGCGCTACCTGGTGGCGAACGCCGACGAGATGGAGCCCGGGACCTTCAAGGACCGCACCCTCCTCGAGGGCGACCCACACCAGCTGATCGAGGGGATGCTGCTCGCCGCCCACGCGATCGGCGCCGAGGTCGGCTTCATCTTCCTGCGCTGGGAGTACGCCCGCGCCGAGGAGGTGCTGCGGCGCGCGCTGGCCGAGGCGCGCGCGGCGGGCCTGCTCGGCGAGCACATCCTGGGGAGCGAGCTCAGCTTCGAGCTCCACCTCCACGTCAGCGCCGGCCGCTACATGTGCGGCGAGGAGACCGGGCTCTTGAACGCGCTCGAGGGGCGGCGCGCCACCCCCCGCTGGAAGCCGCCCTTCCCGCAGGTCTCCGGCCTCTGGGGCAAGCCGACCATCGTGCAGAACGTGGAGACGCTCTGCAACCTGCCGCACCTGGTGCGCCACGGCGCGCAGTGGTTCCGTGACCTCAGCCTGACCGAGAACGGCGGCACCAAGCTCTTCGGCGCCAGCGGGAAGGTGAAGCGACCGGGCCTCTGGGAGCTCCCGCTCGGCACGCCGCTGCGCGAGGTGCTGGAGCAGGCGGGCGGCATGCTGGACGGCCATCGCCTGCGCGGGGCGCTGCCCGGCGGCGCCTCGACGGACTTCGTCCTCCCCGAGCACCTCGACGTGCCGATGGACTTCGGCTCGATGATGGACATCGGCAGCCGGCTCGGCACCGGCACCGTCATCGTCCTCGACGATCGCACCTGCCCGGTGGCGCTGGTGCTGAACCTCGAGCGCTTCTTCGCCCGAGAGTCGTGCGGCTGGTGCACGCCGTGCCGCGAGGGGCTGCCCTGGGTGGTGCACCTCCTGGAGGCGCTCGAGGAGGGCCGCGGCGAGCCGCAGACGCTGGAGCTCCTCGACCTGCACGCGAGCCAGCTCGGCCCCGGCCACACCTTCTGCGCGCTGGCGCCGGGCGCCGTCGAGCCGCTGCAGAGCGCGCTGCGCTACTTCCGCGAGGACTTCGAGCGCCACCTGCGCGAGGGGCGCTGCCCCTGGAGGAGCTGATGGCGGCCAAGCCTCACCTGGCGAGGATCTGGATCGACGGGCGCGCCTTCGACGTCGACCCGACGCGCAACCTGCTCCACACCTGCCTCTCGCTGGGCATCGACCTCCCCTACTTCTGCTGGCACCCTGCGCTCGGGTCGGTGGGCGCCTGCCGGCAGTGCGCGGTGAAGCAGCTCAAGGACGAGCACGACCGCCGGGGGCGCATCGTGATGGCGTGCATGACCCAGGCCACCGAGGGGACGCGCATCGCCGTCGACGACGCGGACGTGCGAGCGTTCCGCGCCGAGGTGATCGAGTGGCTGATGGTGAGCCACCCGCACGACTGCCCGGTCTGCGACGAGGGAGGCGAGTGTCACCTGCAGGACATGACGGTGATGACCGGGCACACCTACCGGCGCTGCCGCTTCCCCAAGCGCACCTACCGCAACCAGGAGCTCGGCCCGCTGGTCACGCACGAGATGAACCGCTGCATCCAGTGCTACCGCTGCGTCCGCTACTACCGCGACCACGCCGGCGGCCGCGACCTGCAGGACTTCGGCGTGCACGACCGCGTCTACTTCGGCCGCGAGCGGGACGGCGTGCTGGAGAGCCCCTTCGCCGGCAACCTGGTCGAGGTCTGCCCGACGGGCGTCTTCACCGACAAGACGCTCCGTCGCCACTACGTGCGCAAGTGGGACCTGCAGACGGCGCCGTCGGTCTGCGTGCACTGCGGGGTGGGCTGCAACACCATCCCGGGTGAGCGCCGCGGCGTGCTGCGGCGGATCCGGAACCGCTACCACCCGGCGGTGAACGGCCACTTCCTCTGCGACCGCGGGCGCTATGGGTACGAGTTCGTCAACCACGAGCGCCGCCTGCGGCAACCCCTGGCGCCGGCGGGCGAGAGCCGCCCCGCGCGGTTGCTCTCGGCGGCCGAGGCCGTGCAGCACCTGGCCAGCTTCCTCGCGCCGGGCGCGCGCGTCCTCGGCGTGGGGTCGCCGCGCGCCTCGCTGGAGTCGAACCTCGCGCTGCGCGCGCTGGTCGGGCCGGAGCGCTTCCACCTCGGAGTGCCGGCGCACGAGGCCGAGGCGCTGGCCGCGGTGGTGGAGGCGCTGCGCGCGGTGCGCTCGACCCCCGTCCGCGAGGTGGAGCGCTGCGACGCCGCGCTCGTCCTCGGCGAGGATGTCGCTGCCACCGCGCCGGTGCTCGGCCTCGCGCTCCGGCAGTGCGCCCGCGTCGCGCCCTCGCGCGCCGCTGCGGCCCTCGGCATCCCGGCCTGGCACGACCTGGCCGTGCGCACCGTGGTGCAGGGGGCGCGCGGTCCTCTCTACCTCGCCACCCCCGACGCCACGCTCGTCGACGACGCGGCGGCCGGCTGCGTGCGCGCGACCCCTGACGAGCTCCTCTGGCTCGGCGTCGCCGTCGCCCGCGAGCTGGACCCGCAGGCTCCCGCGCCCGACGGGCAGGGGTCCGAGGCTCTGGCGCAGCGCGCGCGGGAGATCGCCGCGGCGCTCCGGGGCGCGGAGCGGCCGCTGGTCGTGGCCGGGACGAGCCTCGGCGAGCCGGCGCTGATCCACGCGGCGGCCAACGTCGCGCTGGCGCTCGAGCGCGCGCGTGGCGACGCCGCGGCGGGCCTTTCGCTCTGCGTGCCCGAGTGCAACAGCGTCGGGCTCGCGCTCCTCGGCGGAGCGCCGCTCGAGGCCGCGGTGGAGGCCCTCGTCAGCGGAGAGGCCGAGGCGCTGATCGTCCTCGAGAGCGACCTCGAGCGCCGCCTCGGGCCCGCCGACCTGCGGCGCCTGCTCGGCAGCGGCCGGCGCCTCTGCGTCCTCGACCACCTCGCGCACGACACCGCGGCGCAGGCGGAGCTGGTCCTCCCCGCCGCCACCTTCGCCGAGTCGGACGGCACGCTGGTCTCCAGCGAGGGCCGCGCTCAGCGCTTCTTCCAGGTCTTCGTCCCCGAGGGCGAGGTGCGCTCCAGCTGGCGCTGGCTCGCCGAGGCGGGGCGCGCCGCCGGACGCGCCGAGGCCGAGGCCTGGACCAGCGCCGAGGCGGTGCTCGCCGCGCTCGCGGCGCCGCACCCGGAGCTCGCCGCCGCGGTGCGCGCCGCGCCGCCGTCCAGCTTCCGCCTCCACGCCGCGAAGATCGCGCGCCAGCCGCACCGCGCCAGCGGCCGCACCGCCGTGCCCGCGTCGCACGTCCAGGACGGCGGGGCGCCGCCGCGCGACGAGGAGTCCCCCTTCGCGTTCTCGATGGAGGGAGCGTACGGCACGCAGGTGCCGGGCCCGCTGCTCCCGCGCTACTGGGCGCCGGGGTGGAGCTCGGAGCAGGCGCTCCACCGCTTCCAGGAGGAGGTCGACGGTGCGCTCCGCGGCGGCGCGGGCGGCGTCCGCCTCCTCGAGAGCGCGGGCGGCGCGCGCCCCTACCACGCGACGACGCCCGCGCTGCCAGGCGCGGCCACCAGCGGCTGGCGCGTGATCCCGATCCATCACATCTTTGGATCCGAGGAGCAGAGCGCCCTCGCCCCGGGCATCGCCGCGCTGACGCCGGCGCCGTACCTCGCGCTGGGACCCGCGGACGCCAGCGCGCTCGGCGTCGGCGATGGAGAGGAGGTCGAGGTGCTGCTCGAGGGGGGGAAGCGTCGCCTGCCGCTCAGGGTCCACGCCGCGCTCGCCCCGGGCCTCCTCGGCCTGCCGGTCGGGCTCCCCGGCCTCGCGTCGCCGCTGCCGGAGCGGCTCGAGGTGCGGCGGCCATGAGCCCCACGCTGCACGCCGCGCTGCACGTGCTCAACGTGGTGGGGGTGCTGGTCGTCGCGCTCTCGCTGGCCGCCGGCATGATCTGGCTCGAGCGGCGCCTCCTCGCGCTCTGGCAGGACCGCTACGGCCCGAACCGCGTCGGCCCCTTCGGCCTCGGGCAGGTGCTCGCCGACATGATCAAGATCCTGACCAAGGAGGACTGGGTCCCGCCCTTCGCCGACCGGACCGTCTTCGTCCTCGCGCCGGCCATCGTCATCTTCACCATGCTGATGTCGTTCGCCGTGCTGCCGGTCGCGCCGGGCGTCGGCGTGGCGGACCTCAACATCGGGCTCCTCTTCGTCCTCGCCATGTCCGCCCTCGGCGCCTACAGCGTGGTGCTCGCTGGCTGGGCCTCGGCCAGCAAGTACTCGCTCCTCGGCGCGCTGCGAGCGGCGGCGCAGATGCTCAGCTACGAGGTCTTCATGGGCCTCTCCCTCCTCGGCGTGGTGCTGCTCGCGGGCACCTTCGACCTGCGCGGCATCGTCGAGGCGCAGCGCCGCGTCCCCTTCGCGCTGCTGCAGCCGATCGGGCTCGTCGTCTTCTTCATCGCCGGGCTCGCCGAGACCCACCGCCTGCCCTACGACCTC
This sequence comes from Myxococcota bacterium, assembly GCA_022710245.1. The sequence continues at coordinate 6,818 of JAKLHH010000122.1, read as the reverse complement.
CCCGAGGCGGAGAGCGAGCTGGTCGCTGGCTTCCACGCCGAGTACTCGGGGATGAAGTTCGGCATGTTCTTCGTCGGCGAGTACCTCGGCGTGGTGCTCGTCTCCGCGCTGGTCACCGCGCTCTTCCTCGGCGGCTGGCACGGCCCGCTGCTGCCGCCCGTGCTCTGGTTCCTGCTGAAGACGCTGCTCCTCACGGGCGTCTTCATCCTCTGCCGCGCCGGGCTCCCGCGGCCGCGCTTCGACCAGCTGATGGGGATGGGCTGGAAGCTGATGCTGCCCCTCTCGCTCGCCAACCTGCTGGTCACCGGCGCGGTGATCCTGGCGAGGGCGTGATGGGCTTCGGGCGCCAGCAGCTCCAGGTCGGCGTCCGGACCCGCGCCGTCTCCGGCTACGGCTTCGGCTTCGGCGACGACGGCGACGGGCTCTCCATCGGGCTCGGCTTCGGCGTCGGCACCATCCTCGGCCTCGGCATCACCGTCGGCCTCGAGGTCGCCTGCCGCCCGGATCGCGCGCTGGTCGGCGAGCTCTCGATCGGCTTCGGCGCCGGGCACCCGCAGAACCGCCTCCATAAGGAGTGGCTCGCATGCTCAGCCAGGTGAGGACCCTCTGGCAGGTCTTCCTGCACAGCTTCCGCAAGCGCGTCACCGTGCTCTACCCCGAGGAGAAGATCCGCCTGCCTCCCCGCTGGCGAGGGCGCATCGTCCTCTCTCGCGACCCGGACGGGGGCGAGCGCTGCGTCGCCTGCTACCTCTGCGCCGTCGCCTGCCCGGTGGACTGCATCGCGCTGCAGGCCACCGAGGACGAGCACGGCCGGCGCTACCCGGCCTTCTTCCGCATCAACTTCTCGCGCTGCATCTTCTGCGGCTACTGCGAGGAGGCCTGCCCCACCTACGCCATCCAGCTGACGCCCGACTACGAGATGAGCGAGTACCGGCGCGAGGAGCTGGTCTACGAGAAGGAGGACCTGCTCATCGCCGGTCCCGGCAAGTACCCCGGCTACGACTTCTACCGGGTCGCCGGCGTCGCCATCGCCGGCAAGGACAAGGGGGAGGCCGAGGGCGAGGCGCCGCCGGTGGATCCGAGGAGCCTGCTGCCGTGAGGCGCGCTGGCGCGACGCTGCGGTGACCTGCTGCTCCCGGTGCCCGCGAACGACGCCCGGTCCGGTGCGTCCGGGGCGTCGTCCTGGTCGCGAACAGAGGGACCGAGTCTGCTAGAGTGTCGCGATGCGAGTCGTCGTCACAGGAGGGACCGGGTACCTCGGCTCTCATCTCGCGCTGGAGCTGGCCCGGCGCGGTCACCAGGTCGTCGTGGTCGCGCGGCCCCCCGGCGCGGGCAGCACCGCCGCCGCGCGGGCCGAGGAGCTGCGGGCCGCCGGCGTCACGCTGGCGCACGCCGACCTCTCGCGGCCGGGTGAGCTCGCCCACGCCGTCGACGCGGAGGCGATCGAGGTGATCATCCATGGCGTGTGCTCGTTCCTCGAGCCAGCCGCGGGCGAGAGCCTCACCCTCCGCGCGATGTCAGAGGTGGTCGAGCTCGCCGCCCGCTGCCCGCGGCTCGCGCAGGCCATCGACCTGTCGAACCACCTCGTGCTGCGGCCGCCTCCCGCGGACGCCCTGCCGGACGAAGACTTCCCGTGCGAGCCCGACACCGCGCACGGCCGCAACAAGCTCGAGGCCGAGCGCATGCTGCAGCGCTCGGGCAAGCCCTGGGTGGTGCTCCGCATCCCGCAGGTCTACGGCGGCCAGGGCTCGAGCTTCGACTGGGTGATGGTCGACCCGATCCGCCGTCGCGCCTTCCCGGTGCCGTGCGACGGGCGCAACCGGACCTCCCTCGTGCACGTCGAGGACGTGGTGCAGGCCGTCGGCCTCGTCGTCGAGAAGGGCGTGCGCGACCGGGTGTACAACGTCGCCTCGGGCGAGCGCGACCTCTGCCTGGGCGAGGTGTTCGACGAGATCGCGCGCGGGTTCGGGCTGCCGCCCCCGCGCAGGCTGCCGCGGACCGTGGCGCTGGCGTTCATGGGCGCGGCCGAGCGCTGGGCCCGCTGGCGCGGGCGGGAGCCCACGATGGTGGCGGACATGGTGCGCACCCTGGCCGCGAACCGCACGCTCTCGATCGAGCGCGCGCGCGGCGAGCTGGGCTACGCGCCGAAGTACCCCGAGTCGCTCGAGGGGATCCGCGCCTCGTACGCGAGCGTCTTCGCAGGGCAGGCGCCGGTCTTCGCGCCCCCGGGGCGCCTGGCGGCCGCGCGAGGGACGGGGAGGAAGTAGTCCGCGCGCTCGATGGTCGGGGTGCGGTGCTCTAGCCCGCCTGCCCTTCGCGCGCCTCGAGCTCGAGCAGCTCCTGCCACGGCTCGCGCTCGAGGAAGCTCCCCGCCACGTTCCCCTCCATGGTCAGGAACAGCTGGAAGGGGATCGAGAAGGTGAGCAGGTCGCTGCCGAACTGGCGGTTCATGTACTTGCGCGCCGAGAGGTCGACCATCCCGACCACGGCCCGCGGATGCTCGGAGCGCGCCTCGCGGTAGGTGAAGATGCCGAGGCTCTGGCAACCCGCGGCCCAGGGCAGGATGACGTTCTCGCCGGCGGGACCCTCGTAGTTGGCGAGGACCACGAGCGCCGAGAGGCGGTCCGGGTTCACCAGGAAGAGGACCGAGTCGGGCTGCTCGCGCGTCACGTCCACCTCCGCGAGCGGCTTGAAGAGCACGTAGCGCGTCGGGACGCGGGTGATCGGCAGGGTCTCGACGAAGCGCCTCGTGACCTCGGGGGACTTGAGGTAGCCCTCCTTCCCGCTCGAGAGAAAGTGGCAGAACCCGTCGATGCCGCCCGGCCACGCCTCGCACGCGTTGCCGAAGCCGAGCCCGGTCCCACCGCCGAGGCAACCGAAGCTGCGTTCGTCCACGGCGGCCGTCTTGCCCTTGAGCGCCCCCGCCAGCAGCCACATCAGGCAGCCCCACTTCCCCTCGGTGAGCTGCGCCGCGCCCTCCGGTTTCTCGTCAGAGAAGAGGATGGCGACGGGCGGGTGAGTCGTTCTGAGGGCGCGGGCGATCTTCGAGTCCATGAGGTGTCTTATAGCATCCGGCGCGAGGAGCTGGTCCAGGATGCGCAAATGCGGGGCCTCGCGGCCTTCGGCCGCTCCGGGATGAGACCGCCGCAATTGCCCTGCTCGCCTCCTGCGGAGGCTCCGCGATGAAGGGCAAATTCGCGCGACATGGACAGGCGGCCCGTGTACGATCGTCAGGTGCTTCGCGTCCTGGTCCAGCCATGGCTCTGCGCAGGCGTGCTCGTGGTCGGTGGGTGCGCGCGCGTGGGCTTTGGCCTGGGGACCGACGTCGGTCTCGCCGGGGGTGACCATCGCTCCGCCGGCGACGGTCTGCCGCTGGATGGGGCACCTGGCAGTGATGGGGCGCTGGCTGACGGTCCCCACGAGAGGCGGGACGGGGGAACGCCCGCCGACGGCAAGCAGGTGGACGGCAAGCAGGTGGACAGCAAGCAGGTGGCCCCCTCCTGTCCAGCTGGATACCTCAGGATCGATCCCGATCCCACCGTCGGGACCACAGCGCCGTTCTGTGTCGCCAAGTATGAGATGAAGAACAGCGGCAACCAGGCGGTGTCGCAGGCCGCGGGTCTTCCGATGGTCAAGCTCACCCGCACCGCGGCCAAGTCGCTGTGCACCGCCGCCGGGGGCTCGCTGATCTCCAACCCGGAATGGATGACCATCGCCCGCGACATCGAGCGCACCGCCGCGAACTGGAGCACCGGCGTCGTCGGCGCCGGCGAGCTCAACCAGGGGCACGCCGACAACGTCCCGCCGACCCAGCTCGCGGCGAGCACCGATGACGCCGACGCCTGCTTCGGGACCGGCCAGGTCTGCTCCGACAAGGTCTGGCACTCCGAGCGGCGCACCTTCAAGCTGTCGAGCGGAGACGTGATCTGGGACTTCGCCGGCAACGCCGACGAGTGGATCGACTGGGCGCCCGCGACCTTCGCCTCTCCTCAGGGAGAGCTGAACTCGGCCAACCCCTCGGCCGACATGCCGCTGGCGAGCTACCGCCCCGCCGGAGCGACCCTGACCTCGGCCAACCGGATCGGCAGCTACATCATCAACGGCAGCAGCGCGAGCGCCATGCGGGGCGGCTCCTCGGGCGGCGGCTACAAGGAGAACCAGGTAGGGATCTACACCCTGCTCGTCGGCTGGAACCCGACGGTCGCCTTCGCCGACCAGGGCTTCCGCTGCACCGTTCACCCGTGACCCCGCAGGCGAGGGCGACGCACGGTCCGCGGCGGTCCGCGGTGGTGGGATTGATCGCCCCCTGACGCCTCGTGCTATCGTCGCGGCTCCACCACCGCAGGTGAGGAGCCGAATGTCGCCGACGCCGACGCCGACCCCGTCCCGATCACGGCAGCAGCAGGACTGGCAGGACCTCGCCGAGTGGCTGCGCGCGGCCCCGCGCTGGGACTTCACCAGGCCGTGGACCGACTGGCTGGGCTACACGCTCGACGCCGGCCAGCGCTGGTTGATCTTCCTCGACGCCATGCGCAAGGCGGCGAACACCATGCGCTCGCGCGAGGGGAGCGACGAGTCGCCGCTCCTCAGCTTCGAGCACGAGCTGATCCTCGACGCGCGCACCTTCGACCGCCCGGCGAACTACGCCCTCGCCCGGATCCTCCCGCCCGACTGGGCGACCATCGACGCGGAGAAGCCGCCCGTCGTCGTCTTCGATCCCCGCGCCGGCAACGGCCCGGGCATCGGCGGCTTCCGCCAGGACTCCGAGGTCGGGATGGCGCTCCGCGAGGGCTTCCCCACCTACTTCGTCCTCTTCTTCCCCGAGCCCTGCCCGCACCAGACGCTCGAGGACGTGGAGCTCGCCGAGGTGCGCTTCCTCGAGGAGATCCGCCGCCGCCACCCCAAGGCCGACTTCCCGGTGCTCTACGGCAACTGCCAGGCCGGCTGGGCGGTCGCGATGCTCGGCGCCGATCGCCCCGACGTCTGCGGTCCGATCATCACCAGCGGCGCGCCCCTCTCCTACTGGGCCGGCGGCGTCGGCAGCCACCCGATGCGCGTCGCCGGCGCGCTGACGGGCGGCGAGTGGTGGGTCAGCTACCTCTCGGACCTCGGCGGCGGCCGCTTCGACGGCGCCTGGCTGCTCCACAACTTCGAGCAGTTCAACCCGGCGCGCACGCTCTTCAAGAAGTACTACGATCTCTTCCGCGACATCGACAGCGAGGAGGAGCGCTTCCTGCAGTTCGAGAGGTGGTGGACCAGCTTCTACCACTTCACCGAGGAGGAGATGGGCTGGATCGTCCGCAACCTCTTCGTCGGCAACCGCCTCGAGCAGGGCCACCTCGACTACGGGGAGGGCCACCAGATCGACCTGCGCAAGCTCGAGGACCCGATCGTGGTCTTCACCTCGCGCGGCGACAACATCACGCCGCCCGAGCAGTCGCTGCACTGGATCCTGCGCGTCTACGGCTCCACCGAGGAGCTCAAGCGCCATGGCCAGCGCATCATCTACCTCGTGCACCCCGAGGTCGGTCACCTCGGGATCTTCGTCTCCGCCGAGGTGGCGCGCCGGGAGCACCGCGCGATCATCGAGAACCTCGAGCGCTTCCCGCAGCTGGCGCCGGGCCTCTACGAGCTGGTGATCCAGCGCGAGACCGGCGAGACCGATCCGAAGAAGGCCCAGTTCGAGGTGACCTTCGTCGAGCGCCGCGTCGAGGACGTCTGCCACCCCGGCGAGCAGCGCAGCTTCGAGAGCATGGACCGGCTCTCGCGGGGGCTGGCCGCCGCCTACCGCCTCTTCGCGCGCCCCTGGATCCAGCCGCTGGTGAGCCAGGGGCTGGCCGCCCGCCTCGGCGCGCTGCACCCGGCGCGCTTCCTGCGGACGCTCTTCTCCGAGCAGGTCAACCCGATGATGGCCGCGGTGGCGCCGCTGGCCCAGCTCGCCCGCACCCACCGCCGCAAGGCCTCCGCCGACAACGCGTACCTGGTCGCCGAGCGCCAGTGGGCCGAGCACCTCTTCCGCCTGATCGACACCGGCAAGGCGGCGAGCAACACCGCGAGCGAGGTGGCCTTCCGCTGGCTCTTCGCCTGACGCGCTCGAGCGGTGCGCCCGACCGGCCAGGCGCGCATGGCGGCCACCGCGCAGCAGATGCAGTGGACGTGGCGCGCCGCAGCAGGGACAATCGATGCATGGAGCTGCTGTCCCGGGAGCAGATCGTCGAGGCGCTGACCCGGCTCGATGCCGCGCTCGCGCGGCGCGGTGAGCGGGCCGAGCTGTACGTCGTCGGGGGAGCCGTGATGTGCCTGGTCCACCAGGCGCGCCCGGCCACCAAGGACGTGGACGGGTGGTTCAGCGAGCCAGCCGCGGTGAGGGCCGCGGCGCGCGAGGTGGCCGAGGAGCTGGGGCTCCCCGAGGACTGGCTGAACGACGCGGCCAAGGGTTTCGTCCCCGGGAGCGCGGGGTTCGAGCGCTGGCAGTCCTTCTCTCACCTCCAGGTCTCGACGGCCGATGCCCGCACCCTGCTGGCCATGAAGTGTGCCGCCGCGCGGACGGCCGAGGACGCCGGCGACATCAGGTTCCTTGCCCGGACGCTGGGCTTGACCAGCGCCGAGGAGGTGGTGCAGGTGGTGCTGGCCTACTATCCGGCTGACCAGCTGCCGGTGCGGACGATGCTGCTGCTCGAGGAGCTCTTCGATGATGACCGCGGCTGAGTGCCTGGCCGAGGCCCGGCGCGCTGGCCCGGACTTCCAGCGGGCGGTGAACGCCTTCGTTGACAGCTTCCGTCGCTCCTCGCCGGAGGAGCGCGCCCGTCTCGTCGGCG
>JAKLHH010001219.1 GCA_022710245.1 Myxococcota bacterium | reverse complement strand
CGACTGCCCGGCCTGGGCGGCGCCGCTCTCTGGTCCTGCTCTGCCGTTGCCCCGGTAGGAACTAACCTTACATGAAGGTATGTATCCTACATCTGCGCACAATCTACTCCCTGCTTCGGGAGCTGTCAAAAAAAGTCCTGCGCAGTCTCCAAGATCCTGAAAATGCTGCGAGCTTTTCGCTTTACTCGGAGCAGGGCTTCTGTGATAACAGGGGCGATGGCACGGATCATCGCGGTCGCCAACCAGAAGGGCGGCGTCGGAAAGACCACGACGGCGGTCAACCTCTCCGCCTCGCTGGCCGCAGCCGAGCGCCGGGTGCTGGCGGTCGACATCGACCCGCAGGGCAACCTGAGCTCGGGCCTCGGCTACCCGAAGGCGGCCGTGGGTCAGCACCTCTACCACGTGCTCTCCGGTGAGACCTCGCTCGAGGCCGTGATGCTGGCGACCGAGCTCGAGCACCTGCAGGTGATCCCGGCACACCCGGACCTCGCCGGCGCGGAGATCGAGCTCGTCGACGTGGAGCAGCGGCACCTGCTGCTCGCCGAGGCGCTGAAGCCGCTGGCAGCCCGCTTCGAGTACATCCTGATCGACTGCCCGCCGTCGCTGGGCTTGCTCACGCTCAACGCGCTGGTCGCCGCCGACAGCGTCCTCGTCCCCCTGCAGTGCGAGTACTACGCGCTCGAGGGGCTGAGCCACCTCCTCTCCACCATCGAGCGCATCCGCGGCAGCTTCAACCCGCAGCTCGAGCTCGAGGGGATCCTGCTCACCATGTTCGACAAGCGGATGAACCTCTCGCGGCAGGTGGCCGACGAGGTCCGCCAGCACTTCGACGGGCAGGTCTTCGAGACGGTGATCCCGCGCAACGTCCGCCTCGGCGAGTCGCCGTCCTTCGGCAAGCCGGTGCTCCTCTACGACATCGACTCCGCCGGCTCGCGCGGCTACCTGCAGCTCGCCCAGGAGCTGCTCAGGCTGCGCGGCGACACCGGCGGCAAGGGCGACAAGGGCGGCAAGGGCGGCAAGGGCGACAAGAAGGGAAAACAGAAGCGGTGAGCGTCAAGCGCAAGGCCCTCGGGCGCGGCCTCTCCGCCCTGATCCCCGCCAGCCCCGCGAGCGAGAGCCGTGGCGGCGCGGGCGGTGAGTTCTTCCTCTGCCCCATCGAGCGCATCCAGCATGACAAGGGGCAGCCGCGGCAGTACTTCGACGACACGCGCCTGGAGGAGCTGGCGGTCTCGATCCGCGAGCAGGGCGTGGTCCAGCCGCTGCTCGTGCGGCCGCTGCGCGACGGCAACTTCGTCCTCATCGCCGGCGAGCGCCGCTGGCGGGCCGCCCAGCGCGCCGGCCTGCACGAGGTCCCCGTCGTCATCCGCAACGTCAGCGATCAGCAGGCGTTCGAGATGGCGCTCGTCGAGAACCTGCAGCGGCAGGACCTCAACCCCGTCGAGGAGGCGCAGGCCTATCGGCGGCTGATCGACGAGCACGGCTACACGCAGGAGCAGCTCGCCGACCGCCTCGGCCGCGATCGCTCGACGGTGGCGAACAGCCTGCGGCTGCTGAAGCTCCCCGACCCGGTGCAGGAGGCGCTGATCGCCGGCGCGCTCTCGGCGGGCCACGCGCGCGCCCTCCTCGGGCTGGAGAAGCCGACCGCCATCCGCGAGGCGCTGAAGAAGATCATCGGCCGCGAGCTGTCCGTGCGGCAGGTGGAGGCGCTGGTCCGCCAGCTGAAGACGCCACCGTCGCCGCGCCCGCCCGCAGCCTCGGCGAACGTCCGCGATCTCGAGGAGCGGCTCACCCGCTCCCTGAAGACCCGCGTTAAGGTCGTGACAACCAAGAAAGATGAGGGCAGGATCGAGATCACGTACAGCTCGCTGGATGAGCTCGATCGGCTGCTGGAGGTGCTGCTCAAGTGAGCGAACGACCGTCCAACGCGCGACGCTTCGACCGGGCCCCGGTGGTCCTCGAGGTGCACTACCGCACCAAGGGGTCCTTCCTGGTCAGCTACTCGCTCAACCTCTCCAAGGGGGGCCTCTTCCTCGAGACGGCGGAGCTCCTGCCCGTGGGCAGCCTGCTCACCGTGCGCTTCAGCGTGCCCGGCACCGGCGTCATCGAGACCGAGGCCAGCGTGATGTGGGTGCGCCAGGCTGTCTCCGAGGAGGGTCTGCCTCCCGGCCTCGGCCTGCAGTTCGCCGGGCTGGAGGAGCGCCTCGGCTCGATGATCGATCGGCTGGTGCAGGACTTCACCGGCATGCGCCTGCTCGCGGTGGCCGGCGATGGCGCTGGCCAGGACCGCCTCTCGCGCCAGCTACGCAGCATCCTCTCCGCCGACGTCGGTGTGGCGACGGCCACGCAGCTCCTGATCGAGGGCTTTGGCGAGCGCGCGGACCTGGTGCTGATCGACCTCGACTCGACGGGCGCCGAGGGCATCGGCGCCATCCACAAGGCGAGCGCGGCCTCACCCTCGATCCCGGTGGTGGCGATGACCCGCTACCCCGAGCAGGCGACCCAGGCGATCGAGGCGGGCGCGGCGACCGTGCTGGAGAACCCGCCGCCCTACGACCTCCTGCGCCAGCGCGTCCTCGACGTGCTCGGCAAGCCGTTCCGCACCGCCTGACGCTCGGCCAGCCGCTGCCCCGCCTGACGCTCGGCCAGCCGCTGCCGCACCGCCTGACGCTCGGCCAGCCGCTGCCGCACCTGAGGGTCGGGTAGCCGCTGCCGCGCTGCCTGATCCCTGAACCTGCCCCTCCGATCGATCCGCCGCGACTGGCGCGCACCCCGGCGCCCGGCCAGCCTTGCTCGTTGTCAAAGTCAACGGCGAGGGGGACAGGCTGCCGGCTGCCGGATGGAATCTAGTGAAGAGCACAGGCGT
>JAKLHH010001218.1 GCA_022710245.1 Myxococcota bacterium | reverse complement strand
GAGGCGGAGCCCCGAGTCCTGGCGGCCGCGAAGGTAGGCGTACTCGTAGCAGAGCCGGATGACGCGCAGCATGCTCTGCATCTCTCTGGCGGAGCTGGGCAGGTCCACGAGCATGGGCGCTCTCTCTCGGCCGCGGTTCATTTGGAGGTTTGTTGCAAGGACGAGGCCCAGCGTTCGGTGACGCGAACCACGCGAGATCAGTGATGTGACCCATGTTGCGGCGCGGCAGCCCGTGCCAGAACGGCGTCGGCTGTGTAAGAAAAGCGACGGTCCGGCAACGCCAGGTCACAGCTCGGCTGGCACCTCGCCCGAGGGAGGACTCAGGGCGAGCAGCTGCGCTTGACGACGAAGAGGTCGTAGCTGGCCTTGCCCTGCTGCGCGGCGAAGTAGAGGGTGCGACCGTCCGCGGAGATGGCCGGGTCCGACTCCTCGACGAAGCCGGCACCGAGGACGCGCGCCGGTGCGCCGAAGGGGGCGCTCACGCTCGCGCGCCGGGCCACGTAGAGGCGCGGCTCGCCGCTGCGATCGGACTCGAAGTAGAGCTCCAGCCCATCGGCGGAGATGCTCGGCCAGCCGTCCAGGGCGGGCCCGTTCAGCTCGTCGAGCTGGCGCGCGAAGACGAACGCCCCGCCGGGCGAGGTGCGGGTCGCGACGGCGAGCTCCGCTTCGGTCTCGTTGTTGGTCCCGTAGTAGAGGCTGAGGCCGTCGGCTGACGGCGAGACACCGGAGGGTGTCTGCCCGGCGATGCCGAGCGGCTGCGCCGCCGAGAACTCCCCGGTCGGAGCGCCTCGCACCGCGACGTGGAGCCGCAGTCCCTCCTGGCTCGGCTCGCGATCGAAGTAGAGCGTGAGGTCGTCCGCGGAGATCGCGGGCGAGCTCTCGTACTCCCCGGTGTTGATCCCCGCGCCGGCGGGCACCGGCGCCTGGAACTCGAGGTCGGGGGAGCCGCGGTGGGCGATCCAGAGGTCGTCGGTGTCCTCCCCGCCGCCGGACCGGCTCGAGCTGAAGTAGAGGGTCAGCCCGTCGCTGGAGATCGAGGGGCCCCAGTCGCGATCGACGCCGTTGACCGTGGTGAGGGCGGCCGGAGCCCCCCACTCCCCGCAGCTGCGTTGCCCGTCGACCGGCCGGCTCCCGTCGGCGACGTCACCGAAGCCAGCGCGGGCACACCCTGCCAGCCAGAGGGTGAGGAGCCCGGCGAGACCCGCTGCTCTCGATGGCACGTCCACAATGTATCACGGCGGCGGCGGCTCCGTCGGTCGCCGCCCCGCGAGGTGGGTCAGAGCGGCCTCTGCTCGTACCTGAACTGGTGCTTCGCGTCGCGGGTCTTCAGGCCGAGGTGCTTGAGCTTGCCGCCCTGCACGGAGAAGTAGACCTTCTGCTCCACCGCGCCGGCCGGGGCGGGCGAGCTGCGGAAGACGACGTAGAGCCAGGGGTCCTTGTCGTAGCCCGCCTCGTAGTGCACGGCCAGCGTGCCCAGCTCGAGGCCCGGCAGGGTGCGCAGCACCTTCTCTGCGACGGTGAGCGCCCGGCCCTTCACCTTGATCACCAGGCTGGCGAGCCCGCGCGGCCCCCTGGCCAGGGCGGTCACCTCCACGTCACCGAACCCGCTCCCCGCCGAGGCGACCACGGTCGCCTTCTTCCAGCTCGCGATCTCCTCCTCGGAGGCGCCGGCGCGCGAACAGAGGAGGAGCAGCGCGGCCGCGAGCGCGAGCGAGCAACCGCTGCAGCGGCGCGATGGCCGCGACCAGGACCGAGCCCTCGTCCTCTTCATCGATGTCCCTCCTGGAGCCAGCGACGGTCCGCTACTCGACGAGACCGACCACGCGCTGCTGGCGCGCGAGCTCGGCGGCGTCCTTCAGCTTGTCGAAGACCGAGCGCGAGGCGGGCAGGCCCTTGAGGATCAGGTCGGGGTCCGTCACGTCGCGCGTGAAGACGTGGATGCGGGCGATGCCGAGGAGCCGCTCGGTGAAGGACTGGCGGAAGGCGAGGTCACGCACCCGCCAGAGCTGCAGCGTCTCGATGCGCTTGGTGAGGATCCCCATCTCGGTGTCGAGGTTGCGGCTCGAGATCCGGTAGCGCGTGCTCCGCCGCAGGAGCTGCAGCACGAGGACCCAGATGCCCGCCCCGATCAGGTTCGCCCCCGCGCCGATCAGCGCCACCTTCGGGCTGAGCGCCTTGAAGAGGCCGGCCCAGCCCCAGGCGAGCACGCCGAGCGTGAGGAGCAGCGCGAGGGCGTAGGACCAGAACCACGCCTTCCAGCTCGGCGACCCCTCGAAGATCATCTGCAGCGGCCCGGGCGGGGGGACGGCCCCGGCGGCGGCGCCCACAGGCCCTGGCTTGCCGCTCGCCGGGCGCCCCGGGGCCGGCAGCGGCGTAGAGCCGTCGAGCATGGAGTTGCAGAAGCGGCACTTGATCGCCTGATCCTGGATCTGTTCGGCGCAGAAGGGACAGGTCTTCATGCCGGGGAATCTACCACTCTCCGCGGCCGCTGCGCACCCAGAAGACCCGGCCGCCTGCGAGCGCGCTCTGCTATACTCCTCGGTCTCCGTCGCTCGACTTGCGGTAGCTGCTCCGATGGAAGACCTCTTTCGCCACCAGGCCGCGCGCTCGCAGCGCAACCAGCCGCTCGCCGAGCGGATGCGCCCGGGCACGCTCGACCAGTTCCAGGGCCAGCGGCACCTGCTCTCGCCGGGCAAGATGCTGGAGCGCGCGATCGGGCAGGACCAGGTCCCCTCGATGATCTTCTGGGGGCCGCCCGGCAGCGGCAAGACCACGCTCGCGCGCATCATCGCCCGCCGCACCGGCGCGGACTTCGTGGCGCTCTCCGCGGTCGGATCGGGCGTGAAGGAGATCCGCGAGGTGGTCGCC
>JAKLHH010001217.1 GCA_022710245.1 Myxococcota bacterium | reverse complement strand
GGCGCCGGCGAGGGGATGGCCGTCGATCGCTCGCCCGCGCAGTTCCTCTACGGGCTGCCGCGCATCGCGCTCTTCTTCGCCGACCTCAACCCGTCGGCGGGCGGCACGGTGAGCTACAAGCACGAGGACGCGCAGAGCCTCACCGTCACCTTCAAGGACGTCCCCACCTACGGCGGCGCGGGGGTCAGCACGGCGAGCGTCAAGCTCGAGGCCTCGGGGCTGATCACGCTGAAGCTCGGCGCGGTGGGCACGCCGGGCGCGATCGTCGGCGTCTCCAGGGGCGGCGCGGGGAACTACGCCGGGCAGGCCGACCTCTCGACGGCGGCCGGCAAGCAGATCCTCTACACCAAGGCCGGGGCGGTCTACGAGGTCTTCGGCGGCATGAAGGCCTTCGACCTCGCCAGCCAGACGCTGAGCTTCACCAAGTAGAGGGCCGCTACGGCTTGCAGCCGAGGACGCGCCAGTAGTCGGGAGACTCCTTCACGCAGCTCGCACCCGGCGGACAGTAGTCGCTGCAGTGCGCGCCCCAGACGCAGACCCCGTGACAGGGTGCTGCCGCGTCGAGCGCCGGCGCCGGCTGATCGCAGCGCAGGGTCTTGTCGGGACAGCAGTCGCCGTAGCTGGGGCAGCTGTCGTCGCACCAGCAGCCGCCTGCGGCCTGCCCGCCGCAGCTCTCCTCGCAGGAGAGCGCGACATCGGCCTTGCCCGAGGTCGCGCTGCCTCGCACAGCCGCCGGAGCGGGCGGCTCCTCTCCTCCGCAGCGAACGAGGCCAGCGAGACCGACGCCGGTCACCAGCAGCAGCACCACGCGAGCTCCGACTCTCATCTCCAGCTCCTCCGCTCTGTGAGGCGCCCTGGCGCGCCTCGTCGGGCGAGTGGAGCCGGTGTCGCCCCGCAGGTTGCGGCGCACCCGTTCTCACTCCGGCCTTTTCTCGCGCCTCGGCGGGCGGCGCGAGTCAGGGCACGCAGCGGAGCGACATCAGGTCGCAGGTCAGGCCCGTCGGGCACGGCGTGAACGGGTTGCAGGTGAAGACGCAGGCGCTCTGGCTCTGCCCGGCGACCGGGAGCGAGCAGGAGCAGGCGCTGCCGCTCGGAGCGCCGCTGCAACCAGCCGGGCCGCTGCAGTACCTGGTGCAGAAGCCGGCCTTGCCGCCCAGGGTGAGGCAGACGAGCGAGGCGCCGCACGGCGCCTTGTCGTCGCAGACGGCGCCGAAGCCCCCGAGCTTGCCACAGACGCAGGCGTCCTTGCCCTGCGTCGACGAGGAGCCGCAGCCGCTGGAGAAGTCGTAGCCCGTCGCCTTGCAGAGATCGTCGCAGGTCCGCGTCTTCCAGACCCCTCCCTCGCAGAGGCGCAGCTGGCTGCCGCCGTCACACTGGCCGGCGTCGCCGGAGCACGCCCCGCCGCAGTCGGCCGGGCAGCTCCACACCTCGCCTGGGTCGCAGGTGCCGTCCCCGCAGGCGGAGCAGTCCTTGGCGCAGCTCGCGTGGCTCTCGCCGGCGTCGCAGGCGCCGTTGCCGCAGCTCGCCGCGCAGTCCTTGGCGCAGGTGAGCGGCGTCTCGCCGAGATCGCAAGCGCCGTTGCCGCAGACCGCGGGGCAGTCCTTGGCGCAGCTCGCGTTGCTCTCGCCGGCGTCGCAGCTGCCGTTGCCGCAGCTCGCCGCGCAGTCCTTGGCGCAGGTGAGCGGCGTCTCGCCGAGGTCGCAGGCGCCATCGCCGCAGCTCGCGGGGCAGTCCTTGGCGCAGCTCACGTGGCTCTCCGGCGCGTCGCAGCTGCCGTTGCCGCAGCTCGCCGCGCAGTCGCGCGCGCAGGTCGTGGGGTCCTCGGCGAGCTCGCAGGCGCCGTTGCCGCAGCTGCTGGCGCAGTCGCGCGGGCAGCGGTCGGCGCTCTCCGTGAGGTCGCAGACGCCGTTGCCGCAGGTGGCGGGGCAGTCCGACGGGCAGCTCGCGGTGGTCTCCGCGGGATCGCAGGTCCCATCGCCGCAGACCTGGCGGTGCTGACACTCGGGGAGGCTGGCCGGACAGGTCCCCTCGAGGACGCACACCTTGCCCACACAGGCGTAGCCCTCCGGGCAGCGCGGCTGACCGGAGTTGCAGAGGAACGGAGCCTCACCGAGCTCGGGGCCGCCGCAGCAGAGGAACGCGCAGATCGCGGCGAGGAGAGTGAGCGTAGAGAGAGAACCAACGATGACCGCGCGCATGCAGGCACCTCGACGATGATGCTGAGGGGAGAGCGCCGGGTGGGAATGCATTCTCACCGGCGCGCGCAGCCTCGATGACGGTAGCGCACATGTCCGGCGAGATGCAACCGACGCGTGGCACCTGTGTCGTGGCACCTGGGTGCACGCGGTCAGAGCCCGTGGCGCCTGGGTGCACGCGGTCAGAGCCCGCGGCGAGGCCTCGCTAGAGCGCGTACCGCCACCTCACCACCCCGTCCTGCACGCCGACCGCGACGACGAAGCCCTCGCTGGCCAGCACCAGCAGCCCACCCTGCACCTTCGCCGCGCGCAGCTCCCCGTGCGGGAGCGAGCAGGTCCACAGCTTCTTCCCGTCGGTGGAGACCGCGGTGAGGAGCAGGCGGCGCTGCTTGTGGTCGAGGCTGCTGTCGTGCACGACCACGAACCCGCCGGGGATCATCTCCTGCAAGAACTCGCCGCTCAGGAAGCGGAGCTCCGCGCCGAGCGGCTGGCGGTGGCTGGTGAGCCGGCGTTCCACGCTCCCCTCGAGCTGCAGGCCCGCGATCGGCGATCTGTACCAGACCACCCGCTGGCGTTCGCCGGAGGAGCGCCAGCTGCCCCTGTCCTCCTGGCGCTGCAGCTGCAGGCTCGCCGCGTCGACGCTGATCCAGACGCGGTTCTCCGCGGCGTCAGTCGCCGATGGC
>JAKLHH010001216.1 GCA_022710245.1 Myxococcota bacterium | reverse complement strand
GCCGCTGAAGCTCGTGCCGGGCCTCCTCGAGCAGGTCAAGAGCATCAGCGCGGCGCTCGCCTCGGGAGAGCCGGGGGCCACGCTCCTCGCCCGCTGCTTGCGGCAGATCGCGGACCTCGCGGGTGGGCGCGAGGCGGCCATGGCGGCCTCCCGCGAGGAGCTCGCCATGCTCGGGGGCGGCGCCATCCCCGCCTCGGGTCTGCTGCGGATCTCCGAGCGCGCGCTGCTCGTGGCCGGTGGCCCGCTGACCACGCTGATCGCCACGCACCAGGCCGCGCAGCGAGCGGTCATCGACGGCGATACGCTGATCCTGCCCTACGCGCGCGGCGGGGTGGCCGTCGTCGAGGTGCGGGCGGAGACCCTCGTCGAGCCGCTGCTCACCACGCTCGGGGTGCTGGCCGACCTGGCGGGCGGCGTCCTCGGCATGATCCGTCAGCTGGACGTCGCGCGCAGCCGGGCGCAGGTGCTGGAGACGACGCGGCAGCGCCTGCGCGAGCAGAACTCGCTGTTGCGCGAGCTGGCCGTGGTCGACGAGCTGACCGGCCTCTACAACCGGCGCTTCTTCGACCGCCGCCTCGCCTACGAGTTCGAGCGCTTCACCCGCTACAAGCACCCCCTCGGCCTGCTCCTCATCGACCTCGACCACTTCAAGCTGGTCAACGACACGCACGGCCACGCGGCCGGCGACGAGGTCCTGCGCCGCGTCTCGCGGCTCGCCACGACCACCTTCCGCAAGGTGGACATCGTGGCGCGCTACGGAGGAGAGGAGTTCGCCGTGCTGCTGCCGGACACCGCGCTCGACGCAGCGAGCAGGGCGGGCGAGCGCCTGCGCGATTGCATCAACGGGCCGCCGCCGGCGGACGACAAGCTGCCGCACGTGCGCATCACGCTCTCGGTGGGCGCCTCCTCCCTCGAGGAGGGCGCGCGCGGCGACGCCGAGTGGCTGGTGCGCTCGGCGGATCAGGCGCTGTACAGAGCGAAGGCGGAGGGGCGCGACCGGGTGGTCTGCGCGCCGAGGGAGGGAACATGCTGAACGACATCGCGGCGCTCGGCGAGGAGCTCCCGGTCGCGGCGCACGCCGAGGAGACCGTCGTGCGCGCGCTCCGGCGCGCCGAGGAGGTCGAGCTCTTCCCGGCGGCGGCGGCCCGGATCCTGGCCGTCGCCGACGACCCCGACTCGTCCCTGATGGACCTGGAGGCCGCGGTCTCCTCGGATCCGAGCCTGAGCGCCCAGATCCTGCGCATCGCCAACTCGGCCTTCTACGGGCTCTCCCGGCGCGTCGGCTCCCTGCGCCAGGCGCTCTTCGTCCTCGGCTTCGAGGCCACTCGCAACATCGCGCTCGGGCTCGCCGTGCTCGCCCGCGGCGGAGCCAGCGGGGCGCGCCGCGCGGTCTGGCGGCACTCGCTGCGCACCGGCATCATCGCGCACCGCGCCGCGCGCCACCTGCGCGTCGACGACGCCGGCGAGCTGATGGTGAGCGGCCTGCTCCACGACTTCGGCAAGCTGCTGATGCTCGAGCTCGGCGGGCCGCCCTACGGCGAGGCGCTGACCACGCGCCTCGGCTCGGACGAGGAGCGGCTGACCTGGGAGCGGCAGCTCTTCGGGCATGACCACGCCACCCTCGGCGCGGCCTGCCTCGAGCACTGGGCCATCCCCGGCGACATCTGCGAGGCCGTGCGCCTCCACCACGAGCTCGCGCTGGAGGCGGTGGCCGAGCATCAACCGGCGGCGGTCGTGATGCTGGCTGATCGACTGGAGCAGTCGGGCGATCCCGGGGAGCTGGCGCCGCTGGCGGCCACGCTCAAGCTCGCCCCCAAGGTGCTCCACGCGCTCACCGAGGACATCGCGGGCGAGGAGGCGGTGCTGCTGGGGCTCTGAGCTGGATCTAGAACGGCGCCTTGGTGCACTGGCTGTTGCGGCACTCGCCGAAGCCCGAGCAGTCCGAGTTGAAGCTGCAGCCGCCGCAGTGGCTGTTGCGGCACTTGCCCCAGCCCTTGCAGTCGGAGTCGAAGCTGCAGCCGCCGCAGACGCTGTTGCGGCACTTGCCGTGCGAGCAGTCGGAGTCGAAGCTGCACTTCTTCACCTGCACGTCGGCCTCGGGCTGGAAGACCGGCACCTGGCAGGTCGCTGGCGTGGCGGCGACGATCTTCTTGGCGGCGACGACGGGCCGCGCACTCGCGTCCTGCTGGTGGGCGATGACGAGGCCGACGGCGAGGCTGAGGGCGAGTCCGAGCATGAGCTTCTTCATCATCGTGCGGTCCTTTCTCTTCGCTGCTGTTCGCTGCTGCTGGACGGAACGGTTGATCCTGTCAAACGGATCGGTTGACGCTGTCGGATCGGGTATACGGGGTGTGGGTGGACATCTTCCGCCCTCGGCGCGTGAACCAGCCAATGCGCGCTGACGCGACGCGCCCAGCCGCTGCGCCTTTGCGCTGAAGGTCCCCTCGTGCGCCGTGAAGGTCGGGTTGCTCCTCGCAGGAGCCCCGGCGAGCGCCAGGAGCGTCTGCTCCGCCCTGGCGCTCGACGCTCGGCGGCGCCTCCCGGGCGATCATGCCGCCCGGCGTCCTCACCCTTCAAGCTCCGGAGAGGAGCTGCCCGACCGCCCGAAGAGCCTCTGGCGTCGGAGTCAGCGCAGGCGTGGCAGGGAGGTCCCGGGAGGCGTGGCGGAGCCGACGTGCGTCAGCCCCTCCGCTCGAAGAGCCCTCCCTTCGCGGCCAGCGGCGCGTGCCCTGCGCGCCCGACCTGTTGCAGCCGCCGCCGCACGTGCCCGAGCCGCTCCTCGAGCTGACCGCAGAGCTCCGCGTCGCGGGCGAGGATCTCCTCGGTGATCGCCTGCTCGGCCGCGTTTACGCTCTCGCTGGCGGCGCGGGGCATCCGGCGCAGC
>JAKLHH010001215.1 GCA_022710245.1 Myxococcota bacterium | reverse complement strand
AGGGGAGGTTCTTCGATAGGCGCACGGTGAAGCACGTCACCGTCACCGAGGCCTGGGAGCTCTACGAGCCGGCGTGCAAGCGGAAGGATGCGTGGAAGACCGAAAAGGCGCGGGCCGCATGCTTCCTGCGCCACCTCGGGGACCGTGATGTCACGTCGCTCGTTCCAGCCGACGTGGAGACCTATCGGGTGGCTCGGCGCGAGGAGAAGACGAGGCGCGGTGGCCCGCCGTCCGACGCCACCCTTGATCGAGAAGTGGAGCTGCTGAAGCGTACGATCAACTACGTCGTCGCGAACAGGAAGGCCGAGAGCAACCCGCTCGCCGAGGTGAAGTTGCTCAACCCGGACAACGTGCGCGAGGTGGTGGTCACCGAGGAGCAGTTTGCTCTCCTCTACGAGGCCGCCTGCCCCAGCCTGCGACCGATCGTCCTGCTGGCCTACGACACGGCCATGCGAAAGGGCTCGATCCTTGCGCTCCGCTGGAAGCAGGTGAACCTCAAGGCGGCCACCATCCGGCTACGGGCCAGGGACACCAAGACGGACAACGCCGAGGTGGTCCCGCTCACGGCCCGGGTCGTCGAGGAGCTGGAGCGGCTGCCCCGCAGCCTGACCGGGTTTGTCTTCGTCAACCCGGCCACGGGGAAGAGCTGGAAGGAGATCCGCAAGATGTGGAAGGCGGCGCTGGAGGCGGCGAAGCTCACGGGGGTCTGGTTCCACGACCTCAGGCGCAGCGCCATCACCAACATGCGCCGGCGGGGCGTCCCAGAGTCGGTCGCGATGCGGATCTCGGGTCACAAGACGCGGGCTGTATTCGAACGGTACAACATCGTCGACGAGGAGGATCTGAAGGCCGCAGCGCGGCTCATCGAGGCTGGCGCTGCGAAAGAGATGGCCGAGGCCAAGGCCGCGGCGGAGGGCGCCGAGGCGTCTGGTCAAAGTTCAGCCAAAGTTGGGTAGAACGACGAAAGCCCGGCTGGCACCGGGCTTTCTAAGAACCTGCTACTTCACGTGAATTTTAGTAGCGGGGGCTGGATTTGAACCAGCGACCTTCGGGTTATGAGCCCGACGAGCTACCAGGCTGCTCCACCCCGCACCAAGCGAGGGTTGATTTAGTCGAGCCCGCCTCCTTTGTCAAGGATTCGTTTCTCCGTCGCAGGCTCGCAGGAAGCTCTTGGAGCCACGGGGGGAACTGGGCTATTGGAACTGAACGCCGCAGGAGGCTCTCCCCGATGTCGCATCCGCTAGAGCACGCGCTCGCCGTCGCCCAGGAGCTCGCCCGTCAGGCAGGCCAGGTGGTGGCGGGCTACTTCCGCACCGACCTGGGCGTCGACCGCAAGGCCGGCGACGAGCCGGTCACCGCCGCCGACCGCGAGTCCCAGGCGCTGATCATCGCCGGGCTGCGCCGGGAGTTCCCCGAGGACGGCGTCCTCGCCGAGGAGTCCGACGACCGCACCTCCTGGACGGGCCACCGCCGCACCTGGGTGATCGACCCGCTCGACGGCACCAAGGACTTCATCGCCGGCCGCGTGGGCTTCTCGGTGATGGTCGGCCTCCTCGAGCGCGGAGCCTCCGCAGGAGGCGAGCAGGGCAGATTCCGCCCCGTGCTCGGGGTGGTCTTCCAGCCAGTGCGCGACCTCGTCTACCGCGCGGTGGCGGGCCAGGGCGCCGAGCTCGTCGACGGCGACCGCCGCGCGCCGCTCCGCGTGAGCGACCACCGCGAGCTCGCGGCGCTGCGCCTGGTCGCCAGCAAGTCTCACCGCGGCGAGAGCATCGACGCGGTCAAGCGCGCGACCGGCATCACCGACGAGGAGAACGTGGGGAGCGTGGGGCTCAAGATCGGGCTCATCGCGCGCGCCGAGCGCGACCTCTACGTGAACCCCGAGGGGCACTGCAAGCTCTGGGACACCTGCGCGCCGCAGGTGATCCTCACCGAGGCGGGCGGGCGCATGACCGACATCCACGGCGACCCGCTCCGCTACGACGACCCCGCGCAGATCCGCCTCGCGCGCGGGGTGCTCGCCTCGAACGGCGCCTGCCACGAGGCCGTCCTCGAGAAGATCGCCCCGCTCTTCCCGCGGCGCTGACCGCGACGCTGACCGGGTCGTGCAGTCGACGCTCAGGCTCGTGGGTGGTGGCGGCGGTAGATCTCGACCAGGTGGCTGCGGCTGACGTGCGTGTAGATCTGCGTCGTCGAGATGTCGGCGTGCCCGAGCATCGCCTGCACCGCGCGCAGGTCCGCGCCGCGCTCGAGGAGGTGCGTGGCGAACGAGTGGCGCAGCTTGTGCGGGTAGATCGTCTTGCGGATCCCCGCGCGCCGCGCGTGCGCGCCGATCAGCTTCCAGAACGCCTGGCGCGTCAGCGGCGCCCCTCGACGCGAGAGGAAGAGGAAGTTCGAGCGGCGCTTGTCGAGGAGCGGGCGCGAGTCCGTCAGGTACTGCCGCAGGAGGGCGAGCGCCGCCTCGCCGATGGGGACCAGGCGCTGCTTGCGCCCCTTGCCCATCGTCGACACGTAGCCGCCCTCCACCCTCACCTCGTCGGTGCGGACGCGGCAGAGCTCGCTGACCCGCAGCCCCGTCGCGTAGAGGAGCTCGAGCATGGCCGCGTCGCGCAGCCCGAGCAGGCTGGTCCGGTCGGGCGCCGCCAGCAGCCGCTCGACCTCGTCGAGCGTGAGCACCTCGGGGAGCTTGCGGCCGATGCGCGGCAGCTCCACCGACGCGGTCGGGTCGAGCTCCGTCAGCTTCTCGCCGCGCAGGTAGCGGAACAGCCCGCGCAGCGCCACCAGGTTCCGCGCCTGCGTGCGCACGGACATGCGCGTCGAGGAGAGGTGGATCAGGTACTCGAGGATCAGCGCCGCCGAGGTCTCCTCCAGCGCGTCGACCCGCCTGTCCGCCGCG
>JAKLHH010001214.1 GCA_022710245.1 Myxococcota bacterium | reverse complement strand
GGGCTTCTTGAAGTGGATCACCATGCCGGCCTCCAGCGTGTAGTCGGCGGCGGCCACCGCCGAGGCGCCGCGGCCCGGCACCACCGCGATGGCTCGCACCGCCGCGGTGAGGCTGGGGGCGGTCCGACGCGAGAGCTTGAGCGCCCCCCGGTAGAGCTTGCTCGCGGTGGTCGGCGGAGTGCCGTCGAGAGTGTAGTAGATCATCGCCTTCGGGTTGGCCGCCGTGATGGTGAGGGCGGTGCCATAGGCGTAGGTGCCCGACGCCGGCGCCAGGATCGGCGGCGGGGTCAGCTCGAGGTCGAGGCCCCCCTCGACGGAGCCTCGCTCACCCGTCAGCGCGTGGTCGGCGCGCGCTTGGTCGGCGGCGCCGTCGCGGCGAGGTCCGAGCTCGGTCGAGGGAGCGGGCTGCGAGGCGCAGCCCTGGAGCACGAGGAGCAAGGTGGCGGTTCGTGTCATCTCACCATCCGGGGGAGGGCCAGCACGTGCGCCTGCCGGCACGTTGCGATCGGCAACACTCAGGGGCTCTCGTAGCAAGGTGATTGTCAGCGCCTCGTCGTCGCCTTTGCAGCGGCGAGTCGGCAGAACGCCAGGCGTCCCGGGCGACGTGCGGACGAGGGTGGGCAGGTCATGGCCGCCACCCCCTCCGAGGCGTCGCTCAACCTCGGGCCCTCGTCCCCCTCGTCCGGGTTGACTCGCGGCGTCGGAGGGTCGAAAACAAGAGTGATGCCTATCCGTCGCCTCCTCCTGCTGCTGGCCTGCCCGCTCTGCGCCTGCGTACCGTCGCCGCTCTCCTTCGAAGGGCGCCCGTGCTCGGCGAGCGACCCCTGCGGGGGTGGGCTCACCTGTGATCCGGTGCGGAGCGTCTGCGTGAGCCTCGGCGACCTCCACGTCGAGCGGGGCTCCGACGCGCCCGTCGTCGACGGACCGCACGCGGAGCACGCGCTCCACGACTCAGGGAGCGACCGGCCCCGGGTCGACACCCTCCACGGCGACGCTGCCTGCGCGATCTGGAGCGTCGGGACCTGGGGGGCCTGCAGCACGACCTGCGGCACCGGCACGCAGGACCGTACCGTGACCTGTCGCTGCGGCGGGCAGGAGGTCAGCGAGGGTGACTGCCCGACGCCGGTCCCCGCCAAGACCCAGCCCTGCACGGCGGAGGCGACCTGCACCTTCAGCTGGCAGAGCTCGTCGTGGGGCACCTGCACCAAGACCTGCGGCGGCGGCACGCAGACGCGCACCGCCTGGTGCCAGCGGAGCGACGGCACCAAGGTGGCGGACGCCAGCTGCACCGGCGCGCCGCCAGCGACCTCCCAGGCGTGCAACCCGCAGCTCTGCCCGACCACCGCGTGCGGCTCGATGCAGCAGTGGCGCGAGTGCTCTTCGACGACCTACGCCGCCGGCGTGCACGGCGATCCGACGAGCCCCGAGGCCTGCGCCGCGTCGTGTGGCTACTACGCCGCCGGCTGCGCGAAGTGGCTCAGCTACGGCAGCGCGAACAACGTCTGCGTCTGCCACGCCGGCACGGGCATCCAGCCCTCGACCTTCCCCTTCGAGCAGGGGAACACCTCGGGCTACGTCTCCTACGCGGCGGACTGCACGGGCGGGCCCGCCATCGGCAGCACCGGCTGCACGAGCGCCTCCTGTGCGAAGACGTGCGGGGCGATGCAGGCCTGGCAGCAGTGCACGGGGACCGCCTACTTCATCGACGCGATCGGCGGCGACAACAGCAGCGCCGCCGCCTGCGCGACCTACTGCGGCGTGAAGGGGGCCGCCTGCGCCAAGTACCTGGTCGCGGGCAACGGCACGGCGAGCTGCATCTGCCACGCGAGCGCCGCCATCGGCTCGTCGACGGGCCTGTGGGCCCAGGGCAGCTCGCCGGGACAGATCTACTCCGCGCTCTGCTACTGACTTCTCACCAGGTGATGCCGCGCACCGCGGCGACGAACCCATCCCGCGTGGGCGCGAGGACGAAGGTGACGTGCTCCCGGGTCGGGCGGTAGAAGAGGAAGAGCGCCGCCGAGGTCAGCGAGGTGGCGGCGAAGGCGCCCCAGAGGATGTTCGCGGTGAGCGAGCGATCGCCGGCGAGGTCATGCTGGCGCGAGGCCTCCGCGCTCCCCAGCGCGACATCCTGCGCCCGGGAGTCCGCCGATTGCGCGAGGACGCTGAAGGTGATCGCGGCGGCCAGCGTCCCCACCGCGGTGCCGAGCGCGATCCAGCCGGGCCAGTTGACGGCGGGGACGTAGACCAGGCTCTGCGTGGGGCCGGCAGGCTGCGAGGACGGCTCGAGCACCCGCTGTGGGGGAGCAGGCGCCGGGGCCGGAGCCGGGGCAGCGCGAGGCGCGGACTGGTCCGCGAGCACCTCCGCGAAGAGTCGCACCGCCTCACGCGAGGCGACCGGCGGCAGCGTGACCACCGTGGCGTCGAGCTCCAGCACGCGCTTGAAGTGCGCGCGGGCGAGGTCCAGCTTCCCCTGATCGACGCAGGCGATGCCGATCAGGCTCTGGATCCGCGCGCGGGTAGAGAGGCGCTTCGCTTGCTCGAGCGCCCCCTCGAGCAGTCGGATGGCCTTGGCGGGCTCGTGCCGCTTCAGGTGGCGGACCGCGCGGGTCACTGCGGCGGGCTCGGCCCGCGGGGTCCCCTCGGCGAGCAGCAGCAGGACGCCCACGAGCAGGACACACCAGGCACGCGAACGGGACCAAGACATGACGGTCAGGCTATCAGGTCTGCGGTGAGGCAGCAACGGGCGCTGCCCTTCGAGAGAGGGCTAGTCGACCGACGACGGCGGCAGCAGCAGCTGGAAGCTCCCGGCGGCGTCGGTGATGGAGCGGGCGCGGAGCGTCGCGCGCTTGGTGATCGGCTGATCGGTCTCCGGGACCAGGTCGTAGACCTTGACCT
>JAKLHH010001213.1 GCA_022710245.1 Myxococcota bacterium | reverse complement strand
CGAGGTTCTGCCCGTCTGTCCCCCCCCTCAGCGGTGCCCAGAGCTTCGAGGCATTTTTTTTGCCCCCCGCTCTCTGTTACAAAAACCTCTAATTTCAATTCTTTATCCGGCGACGCGTCCACTCGTCGGCCCAGCGGCCTGACACTACTCGGAGCCCTCGGGCCGGTCGAGCCGCCCCGCGCCCCCCTCGACGAGCTTGCGGCCCTCATGCCAGGCGAGCGCGTCCTGGGCGAGGCCGAGGTAGATGACGAGCCCGACGAGGAGCTGGACCACCGTGAGCACCACGAGCCCACCGCCCAGCGTGGCGTCCCAGCCCACCACCGACGCAAACGGCCAGCGCTCGACGAAGCGGGTCGGCACCTGCGAGCCTGGACGCAGCAGCTTCCAGCCGTTGAGCCCCAGCTCGTCCCGGAACTGCACGGCGCCGCGCGACGTGCGCACCGAGACGTAGACGTCGTAGTGCTTGCTGTTCTTCGAGCCGCGCCGGATGTTCAGGCGGTCGACCGTGCCCTGCTCGTTGCGACCCCAGGCGACCCGTGCGTGGTAGGCCGAGAAGATCAGGTTGATCACCAGCGCGAGGACGAGCGCGGCCAGCGCGGTCTGCACCCGGGCCCGCGCACGGCGGCGGAAGCCCTCGCCGGGGGAGGCCGAGGAGACGAGCATGCGGGCGCGGCGAGGCGGGCGCAGGACCAGCCCCGCGCCCGCGCTGCGGTAGTTGCCCTCGGCCTCGGGGTCGGCGCCGTGCTCGAGGTCGCCGTAGACGAAGATCCGCTCGCCGGCCGCCAGCTCCGCGAAGCGCATCCGCTGCTCGCGGGTGATCTGCTCGGTGCCGTCCATCTCGTCGGTGTAGCGGAGGTCGCCGCCCGGCTCCACGCGGACGCGCTGGCCCGAGTCGAGGCGCAGGTAGAACGGCCTGGTCCTGACCTCGCGCCGCACCTCGCGCCAGGTGTGCTTCCACCGCCCCTTCTCGCGTCGCTCCTCGCCGCGCTGCAGGACCTCGACGCGGATGGCCCGGTCGGCGCCGGCGGCGAGCTCGACGACCCCGTGGAGCGAGGTGCGACCGGGCGCGAGCGTGGCGCCCTCGCGGCAGGCGGCGAGCTCGAGCCGCGCCTTGATCCGCCAGCGCGCGGCAGCGACGAGCGCGATCAAGATGAGGGCGAGCGGCCCGGCGACCGCGAACCCGTAAGCGAAGATCGAGGAGCTGACCGGGGAGATGTGTCCCTCGGGGACCTGCAGGTACGAGAAGAGCGTCGGGTCCATTGGTCCTCCCACGGTGCTGGCGGCGCGAGCCGGCGTCCGGCTCGCCCAGCGGTGCGGGCCCGAGTATACGCCGGGCAGGCGCCTCTCGCAGGGCCTGCTCGAGGGGAGGGGAGCTCCGCGACGGGCGGGGTAGCTGGGCGACGGCAGGGGTAGCTGGGCGACGGGCGGGGTAGCTGGGCGACGCGCAGGCGCGTACCATGCGGGAGATGCGAGCCCTCTCCGTCCTCGTGCTCCTCGTGCTCCTCGTCCTCGTCGCCAGCGTCGTCGCGCAGGGGGGCGCGGCCGCCGAGGAGCGGCGCTACCTCTGGCCGCGGCGCGCCTCGGCCCACGAGGCGCTGGCCGCGCGGCTCGCCCCGCCCGCCGGGTTCACGCGAGCGCCCGCGGCGGCGGGGTCCTTCGCGGACTGGCTGCGCCACCTGCCGCTGCTCCCCGCGGGCACGCCGGTGCGGAGCTACCTCGGCGCGGTGATCCTCCCGGCGACCCACCCGGCGCTCGCCGCCGTCGTCGATCTCGATCTCAGCAAGCACGATCGGCAGCAGTGCGCCGACACCATCATCCGCTTGCGCGGCGAGTACCACGCCTCGCGGGGCAAGCCCGAGGCGGCGCGCTTCCTCTGGTCGGGGGGCAAGCGCTTCGGCTACGCGGAGTGGCGGAAGGGGCAGCGGCCCGTGAAGCAGGGGCGCGGCTGGGTCTTCACGCGCACCGCGTCTCCGGGCGAGGGCTACCGCAGCTACCGCGCCTACCTCGAGTACATCTTCTCCTGGACGGGCACGATGAACCTCGCCGGCGAGCCCGCGCCCGCCGCGGCCGACGTGCAGGCGGGGGACTTCTTCATCCAGGGCGGCAGCCCCGGGCACGCGGTGATCATCCTCGACCTCGCGCGCGGCCCGGGCGGCGCGCTCAGAGCGCTGATCGGGCAGGGCTTCATGCCCGCGCAGGACCTCCACGTGCTGCGCGGGGCAGACGGCGCGTGGTTTCCACTCAAGCCGCCGGCGCCCGTCGAGACGCCGCTCTGGCGGCCGTTCCGCTGGTCGGATCTGCGACGGTTCCGTTACTGAGCGCGCGTGTGTGGGTGGCCTCCTCAGCTCCTCTCGGCAAGGACGGCGGACCACCGCTCGGCCAGCAGCGGCTGCCTGGCAGGAGCAGCACCTGGTTGGCCTCCTTCTTTGCAGGGGTGGCCGAGGCACGGCGGAAGCTCTGCCTGCCGGCCTCGTATACCTCCGACATGCATGTTCGCGGCGACTAGCATGCCCATAGCGGGTGGCGCATGGCCTCTGCCGGCGCGGCTTTGGCTGCTGCTGCTGGCCGGAGTGATCTTCTTCGGGTGTGGGAGAGAGCTGACCGCTCCGAAGCACCAGGTAGAGCCCGCCAGCCTTCAGGAGCAGCAGGCGGCAGGAGAGGGGGGCTCGCGAAGCACGCCACGGGCCCCGGCGTTCCAGGGCCCAGAGCTGCCCGTCGCACCTTTCAAGGGCGAGCCCCAGACTGCGCCGCAGCGGGTGTCACCGAAGACCGTCTTGAATCTGACCGGCAGCGCGAGAGGTCTCTACGGGATCGTCGCCGGCGACAGCAGGGGTGACCCCGACGAGGTCGTGGCGTTCGACACGAGCTCCTGGGCCGCCAGGACCTTGGGCCAGGTCAAG
>JAKLHH010001212.1 GCA_022710245.1 Myxococcota bacterium | reverse complement strand
GCGACCTCGACGCAGGCCACCTGCGGCGCGAAGGCCTGGCGCTGACGGGAGTCCGCGCCGGGCTCGAGCTCGCCGGCATCCCCGGCCGCCCCCGGGGCACGCTTCGGGTCACCGCGACCACCCTGCTGCCGGGTCGCGGGCCGGCGCTCCGCGGGCTGTCGCTGGAGGCGCGCGCTGACGGCCAGCGGGTGGTGGTGAGCGGTGCCGGCAGCGGTCGCGGCGTCGGCGCCCGCGTGGCCGCGCGCGGGGTGCTCTCGCCCGCCGGGGCGCGCGTCGAGATCTCCCGGCTCGAGCTCCGCCACCCGAGGCTGCGCGTGGCGCTGGCCGCGCCGACCGTGGTGCGCTGGCAGCGGGGCAGGGCCCTCACGCTCGCGCCGACGCGGCTCCGCCTGCTCGGCGGCGAGGTGACGATCTCGGGCGCGCTCGCGTCCCGCACGCCCCTTCGCGGCCGCGCCGAGGCGCGCGCGGTCGACGTCCGCCTCCCCCGCCTGGGGCCGCTGAGCGGCTCGGCCCAGCTCGCGCTCGACGAGCGGCGCGCTCGCGTCCTGCTCTCGGCCCGCCTCGGCCGGGCACGCTCGCCGCTCAGCCTCGACGCGGAGGTGCCGCTCCGCCAGCGGTCCGGGACCTCGCCGGCGCTCGCCCGCCATGGACCGCTGCGGCTCCGGGCCCGCGCGGAGGACCTGCCCGTCGCCGCGCTGCTCGCCCTGGCGCGCCCCGGTCCTCGCCTCCCTGGCGGGAGGCTCCGGGATGAGGCAGCGGCGCGCCCCGCCGGGCCGCGGGGGCACCTCAGCCTGGTGGGCAGCGTCAGCGGACGCGTCGAGGACCCGAAGGGCGTCGTCCGCCTCACCGTGCGCGACGGCGCGGCCTTTGGCCTCGACCACCTCGCGGTCACGGTCAGGGCGGCCGCCGACAGGCGCAGCGAGGTCTCCATCACGGTGGCGCGTCGCGGGTCGCGCGGACGAGCGCTGCTCGTCGACGCGAGGGCGAGCCTGGCAGCGCCGCCTGGGCGGTTGGCCCGGCCTCGTGAGCTCGCCGACGTCCCGCTCGAGCTCCACCTCGCGGCTCCCGACCTCGAGCTCGGCCAGCTCGCCGAGCTGGCGTCGGGCCTGGAGGAATTCGCCCTCTATCGCGGAGCGTCCGCAGGACGCGAGCAGGGCGAATTCGCCCTCCATCGCGGAGCCTCCGCAGGAGGCGAGCAGGGCGAATTGCGGCGGTCTCATCCCGGAGCGGCCGAAGGCCGCGAGGACCCGCAATTCGGGCGAGGCGACGCCGCGCACGCGGAGCGACCATTGCGCGGCCACGTGGGCCTCGAGCTGGAGGCTCGCGGCAGCCTCCGCCGCCCGCGAGCGCGGCTCACCGTGGCCGGCGAGCGGCTGGCGGGCCGGGGCTATCGCGTGGGCAGCATCAGCTCGGAGCTCCAGCTGACGACCGGCGAGGCAGGCAGTCAGGTCCGCGGCGAGGTCACCCTCGAGGGGGCCTCCCTCCTCCGCGTGCAGGCAGCGGCGAGTCTCACGCTCGCAGACCTGCTCGCGAAGCGCCAGCTCGCGAACCGGCGGGTTCACGCCGAGCTCGAGGTGCCCGGCTTCCCGCTCGCGCTGCTCGGCCGGGTGCGCGGTGAGGTGGGGCTCGGCGGCCGCCTGCAGGGCCACGCCCGCTTCGAGGGCAGCCTCGCGCATCCTGCCGCCCTGGCCTCGTTCGACCTGACTGATCTGGCGGTCGAGGGAGCCCGCGTGCGCCGCCTCTCGCTGCGCGCCAGCGCCGCCGGCGGCCGCCAGCGCGGCTGGCTCGAGCTCGACCAGGGACCAGGCCGGAGCCTCCGCGGCGAGCTGGTGCGTGAGCCCGGACAGCTCCTCGGCCGGCTGACCGTCCGCCACCTCGACCTGCAGCTCCTCGAGCTCGTCCTCCCCGGACCCGGTGCGGTGGGCGGCACGCTGAACGGCGAGCTGTTCGCTCGCGGCACGCCAGAGCGTCCGCTCGTCAAGGGCCAGCTCACCCTCTCCCGCGGCGAGCTCGCGGTCCCCGGCGCCCCAGCGCTGGACGGGATCGAGGCCCGCCTGGAGCTCCGGCCCGGTGAGGTGAGCCTGGTCGGCCTGCGCGCGCCGCTCGGCGCAGGCTCGCTGCGCGCGAGCGGCCGCGCCTGGCTCCAGGGGCTGCGGCCGACGCAGCTCTCGGCGCAGGTGACCGCCGAGAAGGTGCCGCTCGAGCAGCTCGGGATCACCGGCGCGCGCCTCGACGGCGAGCTCCGGGTGACGGCTGCCCTCGATCCCGCGCGCGGGCTCACCGGCGCCGCACGGTTCGAGCGCGGCGTGCTCACGGTGGAGCAGCTCCCCGGCAGCACACGTCAGCTCTACCCGACCGCGGACCTCCCCGACGTCCGCTTCGTCCGTCACCTGAAGAAGCGAGCGGCCCCGCCGCGCCGCCCGCGACGAGGTCCGTCGCTGCCCATCGAGCTCGCGCTCTCCGCACCGTCGCTCTCGGTGCGCGGCAAGGAGATCAGCACGCTGGTCCGGGGAGAGCTGCGGCTCAAGCGGGCCCGCGACAGCCGGGTGACCCTCGTCGGCGAGGTGGCGGCGCAGGGCGGCCGCATCGAGCTCCTCAAGCGGCACTACGACATCGAGCTGGCGCGCGTGACCTTCGACGGCCGCAGTCCGCCGGACCCGGTCCTCGACGTGCGGCTGAGCAGGAGCTTCAGCGACGCCACGGTGATCATCCGCCTGGCGGGCCCTGCCCGCGACCTCGACCTCGAGCTCTCCAGCGATCCTGCCATCTACGATCGCGCGCAGATCGTCTCGCTCATCCTCACCGGGCAGCCGTCGGGCGGCCCCGGCGACCAGACCGGCTCGCTCTCGGTGGCGAGCGTGATCCTGCAGCTCGTGGTCGGCCAGCTCGCCGACCGCATC
>JAKLHH010001211.1 GCA_022710245.1 Myxococcota bacterium | reverse complement strand
CTCCTGCTTCGCGAGCTGCGGGCGCGGAGGTCCCTTGGCCGGGGCCGCGCCGGCAGGCCGAGCACCGGCGAAGACGAAGACGAGGAGAGCAAGTGCGACGAGGGCGGCGAGGGGAGCGGTTCGACACGACGTCATGCGATGACTCCTGAGTGGCGGCCTGCATGCGGCGCCGCCAGGTCGGGCGTCGCTGCCGCGACCAGCCTTGGTACGACGCGGAGAGCCGCGGGCTGCCCCCGAACCTCGCGAGGGATCAGCTGCAGGTGTAGGCGTCGAGCTCCGCGCACTCGTCGGCGCCGGCGCCGAGGCTGTCGCAGGGGTAGATGGAGTAGCCGGGGCTGCCGCTGACGCGGGCGTGGTCGGCCCAGTCGTAGACGAAGAAGGTCGCCACCGCCTGGCCGTAGGTGGCGGCGTTCGCGTTCATCCACTCGACCCAGGCCTTGAGGTAGGTGCCGCGCGTCTTGCCGTTGACGCGGCCGCCGCCGCAGGTGTTCGGCGGCGCGCAGCCTCCCTGCCAGGCGAGCCCGCCCGCGCCGCCGCCGTTGCACTGGCCGGTGCTGCTCCCCGGGGTGCAGGTGAAGGTCTCCCACTGCATCGCCGCGACCGTGATCCAGATCGGCCGCGTGATCTGGAGGCCGGCCGCCTTGACCTGGCCGAGGACCTGCGCGCTCTTCTGCGCGTACGAGTCGGTGGTGCCGTTCGGCCAGGCCCGGAGGTTCATCCCGTAGCCGTCGAAGCCGGGCGCGTTGCTGACCAGCGCGGCGAGGAGGTTGGTCCCGCCGTAGCTCTCCATCCACTTCAGCGCCTGGTAGGGGTCGGTCATGTTCCGCGCCGGGTCCGCGGCGCCCGTGTTCGCCATGCCCGTGGTGATCACCGTCGCGCCGGCGAAGGCCGAGCTGCGGATGCGGCCGAGGCCCGTCTTGTAGAGGCGCGAGAGGCCCTCCTGCCAGGTCGCCTTCTCCGTGGGGGTCAGGCTGGAGGCGTTGCCGACGGAGCAGAGGTCCGCGTTGAAGTCGCAGCTGTCGAGATCGGTGCCGAGCTGGAACGCCTCGATCGTCTGGCCGGCCGCGTTCACAGCGGCGAGGTAGCTGTCGATCCGGGCGGCGAGCTTGGTCGTGTTCACCGCGTGGAGCGGGTAGGGGAAGGACTGACCGCTGTCGAAGTCACCCGCCACGGGCCCCAGCAGCGCGAGCACCTTGTAGCCGTTGCCGTGAGCGCGCTGGAGCTGGTGGACGAAGTTCGCACGAGAGACCGCGAGATCGTCCTGGATGTCGATGCGGGCCCAGCGCACGTTGTGCAGGTGCGTCCTCATGTGGTCGTAGTCGGTGTCGATCAGGCCCGGGTTCTGCGGGTAGTCGAAGGTGAGCTCGAGATCCTGGATGCCGAGCGCGGCGCAGGCCTTCGCTCCGCCGAGGTCCATCGGCAGGCCAGCCTCGGTCCGCGGACCGCTCTCCCGCGGTCGACCGCCCTCCGTCCACGGGCCGCTCTCCGGCGGCGAACCGCCCTCGGTCCACGGCGACGCGGGCTCCTTCGTGTAACGCGCAGGGTAGCGAACACAGGCTGCCGGCAGCGCGCCCGCGGTCACCAGCACGCCGAGGAGCAGCCAGGCGGAGCGTCGGTGCATCAGCCTCCCTTCGAGCACTTCGACCTCCGAGTGTCGCCGGGTTCGGGACGCGGCGTCAACCGAGGCGCGCGAGGCGCGCGCGGGAGCAGCGAGGGCCGGGTGAGCTCCGCGGTGCTTTGATCCTCGACTTCACCGTCGTCCCCTGACGGTGGTGCCCTGACACCGAGCGCGAGCCCCGCTAGGGCGGCAGTCGCAGCCGCACCACGATCGGCGCGCCGGGCACGCCGCGCAGCACGCGCGCGGCCTCGTCCCGGTAGCCGCGAGCGAGCCCCGGCACCACCTCCCGCGAGGGCTCTCCGCTGACCTCGACGGTCTGATCCGCGCGCAGCACGACCTCGCAGGCGCGGCCCTCGACCTCGCAGGCCTCCTGCAGCCCCATCGCGCGCAGCAGGGTCTCGTCGGCCAGGACCTCCTGCTCGGCCTCGCCGAGCAGCAGCAGCTCGCCGACCACCAGCAGCGGGTCCGCCGCGTCCTCGACGAGGAAGGGGCGGGCCTGGATCACCCGCAGGTAGAGCTGCCGTGGCCGCGAGGGCTCGACGATGGAGAGCTGCGACGCCAGCGCCGGGGGCCAGGCGCCCGCGAGGTGCGGGGTCACCGTCGCGTCCAGAGCGCGCGCCGCGCCGACGACCCGCTGGCCGGCCGGCGCCCGCTGGCCGTGGAGGTCCGGGGCAGATGTCAGCGTGAGGGGCCGGGCGCGCCTCACGGGCGCGAACCTGAGGACCAGGAACAGGGCAGCTAGCCCGGGCAGCGAGGCGAGGACCATCCCGAGCGCGCTGCGCTCCGGGTGCAGGTGCGCGCAGGCCGAGAGCCGCATGCAGAGCAAGGTGCTGCCGATCCAGCAGCCCATGCCGAAGAGGAAGCCGAGCAGCGAGCCGAGGAGGCCGAAGCGGTGGTCGAGCGCTCGCCGGCCAGGCTGCAGGCCCTGGTCCGAGCGAGCGATCGCGTGCAGCGGCACCGGCGCCTCGCCGCCGCAGCTCCGGCAGGCGGTCGCGGCCGCCTGCACGAGCCGGCAGCGCGGGCAGACGCGCGAGTCAGCGCTCCTGGCGGGCATCGTCGCTCGAGCGTGGCGGCGCCAGGTGGCGAGCCCGGCAGACCGGCGTGCCGCCGCGCAGCGCCGGGATCTCGACGAGCCCCTCGCGATCGTCACGGAAGGCCATGTCTTGATGCTGCCCCAGGCGGAGCACCGCAGGCAAGCGCGGTCCGCGAAGCGGCTGGCCCGGGGGGCGCCCGGCGGGCAGGCTTGGGCAGGTGGCGGCGAGGAGGTGGAACGTGCACGACGCGCGG
>JAKLHH010001210.1 GCA_022710245.1 Myxococcota bacterium | reverse complement strand
TCAGATCTGCTTCTTCACCGTCGGGCCTGACGAGGTCCGCGCCTGGAACATCCGCCGCGGCACCAACGCGCGCCGCGCCTCGCGCACCATCCACACCGACCTGGAGAAGGGCTTCATCCGCGCCGAGGTGATCGACTACGACGTCTTCGTCGAGCTCGGCAGCGAGGCCAAGTGCAAGGCGGTCGGCAAGCTCCGCCTCGAGGGCAAGGACTACATCGTCAAGGACGGCGACATCATCAACGTGCGGTTCAACGTCTGAGCTCTCGCCCGCCCTCGGCAAGCAAGCCCAAGGCCAGCAACCCGGCCACCTGGCCCAGAACAAACGCGTTGGATCCCGACGAACGCGAGGCCGCGGCCGCGCCCCGGCGGCTAGCCGGCTGTCCACCAGAGGACCGGCCAGTCTCCGAAACCAGCGCAAGACCGGTGGAGCAATGCGGACGCCGGCGAAGGTTTGGAGGGGTTGCGACTGGCATATGGGCTGCAACGAGCCGCAGGGAGGTGACCGATGCACCGTTCTGCTCTGCTTGCCCGTCTGACGCTGCTCGCCGGCCTGACGCTGCTCGCTGGCCCCGCCTCCGCGGGCCAGTTCGGCCAGACCGGCGGACGCGCCCTGCTCAAGGCTCAGCGCGCACAGACTCGCGAGGCCGTTGCGCTCGCGAGGACACCTCTGCCACGCTGGCTGCGCGCGGCCGACCGGGTCGTGCGAGGCGTCGGCGGTCGCGCGCTGCTGCCCAGCGTCGACTATCCGCTGGAGGTGACGTTCGGCTCGGGAGGGATGAACGCCCAGGGCAACCAGGTCTCCTACCGGGCGAGCTTCCACGCGTCCGCGCTCCAGGCCGTCACCATCTACAACGAGCAGGGCACCTGCGCCCAGAGCCTGACCTGCTGGGTGCG
This sequence comes from Myxococcota bacterium, assembly GCA_022710245.1. The sequence goes on along the minus strand of JAKLHH010001210.1, from coordinate 2,011 downwards.
TAGTCATCAGCTGAGGCGCACCAGCGAGGACTGGCGCGATCCTGCGGTGATGGCCAAGAAGGATGCGCGCGCCCACGAGGTCACCGCTGCGATCACGACCTCGAGCGGCCTCACGCTCCCTGCTGGCAGCTGGGTCGTGGCCGAGGTCGGCGAGCGCACCCGGTGGGGACGCGGGGTGGGGAGCACCAGCCAGACCACGAGCCTCCCGTCGCGCTACTCGCTCTGGCAGTGGAAGGACGGGCGGCGCGTGCGGACCCCCATCACTCAGGCCGACTTCCAGGTGGCCGCCGGCGAGTGAGCGCTCCTGGGTCCTCCCGGCTGCCGGCGCCGCGGGTCAGACCGAGCGGCTCGCCGGTGGTCGCCAGCCCCTACCAGATGTAGTCCTTCGCGTAGGCCCTGACCGGGTGGCCGTCGAGGACGTGGAACACCCGCAGCTGCTTGAGCGTGACCGGCGAGAGGTCGCCGAGCGGGATGTGGACGAGCCGCTTGCCGAAGCGCTCCGCCAGGCTGCGGAAGACGCTCCGCGGCGGCCGCGGCCCCACGTGGACGATCATCCGCTCCTGGCTGTAGTCGATCGCCGCCAGGAGCAGGCGCTCGGGCTTCGACTCGGCGGTGTCGAAGAAGGGGTCCTCGAAGACGTGGAACATCCGCCCCGGCGGGTAGGTGAGGAGGAAGCCGCCATACTCGCAGCGGCTGATCCCGGGGCCGACCAGCTGCTCGCCGAGCGGCGTCGCGTAGAAGGCCATGTCGGACTCCTGCGCGTGCTCGCCCTGCCAGGTCGTGGTCCAGGGGTAGGCCTCCCGCCCCTCGCGGTCCTCGTCGAAGATCAGCACCACCGCGCCCACCTCGCCGCGCACCACCTGGTGCTCGCGCACGTAGAGGCGCCGCTCGTGCCAGTTGCGCAGCGTCTCGCGCACGTCGACCCCGTCGAGGAGCGAGGCGGTGAAGGGCTCCACCCGCGCCTGCTCGGCGGAGAGGAGCCCCTTGGCCTTCTTCTTCAGGAAGTCGCCGTAGCTCTCGACGACGATGTCCTCGGGCTGGTGCGAGCAGATCGCGTCGCCCTCCCAGGCCCGCTTCCACTCGCCGGGCTCGCGCTCCTTCGCGCGCTGGCGCACGAGGCGCAGCATGCGGTGGCGGCGGGTGCGCTGGGTGCGGTGGAAGCGCAGGTGCCGCGCGTGCTGGTAGAGGTCCTCGATGCCGATGCGGAGGACCGGCAGCTCCGGGCGCTCGCTCTGGTGCGGCCAGTCGGTGGCGAGGTTCCACACCTCGTAGCCGAAGTTGTCGTCGACGGAGCCGCGCGCGGCGACCAGGAGCTGGAAGAGGTCGGCGGAGAGGCGCCCCTCGACGAGGGCGTAGTTGCGCGCGAAGCGGAACATCACCTCGAGCGCCGAGGCCGGGAGCGCCTCGCCGCTCGACGTCAGGTGCGCCTCGCGCGCGCGCTGCGCCAGGCGGACCTGCTCGGCCAGGCGGTCGAGGCCGTCCACCGCCGCGGCGCCGCCGGCGCGCGCCTGCTCGTAGGCCGCGGAGAGGAAGGGCGGCTCGGCCATCACCTCGCGGCTCGACTCGGCGGCGAGGTGGTAGAGGGTGGCGCCCTCGCGCTTCACCCGACGGAGCGGCTCGCTCGCCGGCTCGCCGGCGGCGAGCTTCGCCTGCACGCGCCGCGCGTGGCTGAGGCCGCAGACGAAGAGCACGCGCTGGTGCCGCTCGAGGAGGCGCCCGAGGTGCCAGGCCATCACCGCCTCGCGCGCGGCGTCGACCGGATCGGGCGCCGCGCTGGCGAGCGCGTCCATGCAGGCCTCCACGTAGCGCGCGTGACCCAGGCGGCGCGCCGCGTAGGAGTCGGGGAGCAGGTCCTCGTGGCGCCCGTACTCGTCGACGTCGGCGTCGACGCAGTGGACCGCGAGGCCGCGCTCGAGGCCGAGCCGCAGCGCCTCCACCGCCGGGTCGCAGGGCTCGAGCGGCAGGTAGACGGGCTTGCCGGCCGCCTCGTGACCGATCACCGAGAGGAGCG
>JAKLHH010000121.1 GCA_022710245.1 Myxococcota bacterium | reverse complement strand
AGTAGAGGAGCGCGAGCACGAGCGCCACCCCCGCGCCGATCAGGATCCAGGTCACGAGGCCTCTCCTTCGTCGCGAGAAGCTACGGCAGCGGCCAGCGAGCCTTCCCCGGAGACTCGGGCCGGCGTCGTGCCTGTCGCTGGCGCGCGCTCGCCGATCCCCAGCGCCACCCCGGCCAGCACCGCCAGCCCGCCGAGGCCCACCTGCAGCCCGAGCGGCTCGCCGAAGAGCGGCCAGGCGAGGAGCGTGGCGCAGACCGGCTCGCTCAGCGTGAAGAGGCCGAGGCGCGCTGGTCCGAGGAAGCGGAGCAGGTAGTTGAAGCCGCCGTGCCCGAGGAGGGTGGGGAAGAGCGCGAGGACGCCGAGCGCGAGCCAGCTCCTCGGCTCGTACCCGGCGAGGGGGACGCCGCGGATCAGCGTGGCGCCGAGGAGCAGCAGCCCCACGGTCCCGTAGACGCTCGCCGTGTAGGACCAGAAGCCGGCGCGCTGCCGGGCGCGGCGCCCGATGAACGAGTAGGCGACCCAGGCGACCGCGCCGGAGAGCGCGTAGAGGTCGCCGCGCAGCGTGTGCCGGCCGCCGTGTCCAGCGCTGACCACCACGGTCACGCCGAGGAGCGCGAGCGCGAGGCCGAGCCACTGCCGCCGCGAGAGCGGCTCACCGAGGACGGGGCGCGAGAGGAGCGAGGCCCAGAGGACGCCGGTGCTGATCAGCACCGAGGCGCTCGCCATGGCGGTGGTCTGCACGGCGAGCACCCAGCCGATCCAGTGCCAGGCGAGGAAGAGCCCGGCCGCCGCGCCGCGGAGCAGCGGCCAGCGCTCGCGCCGGGCGAGCGCCACGCCGGCGAGGACCGGCCAGGCGAGGGCGACGCGCCAGAAGGCCACCGCCAGCGCCGGCGCCACCACGAAGCGGATGGTCGGCCCGCTGATCGCCATCGAGGTGAGCGTGAGCGCGAGGATGAGGATGCGGGGGAGATCCAACGGCGGCCTCGAGGCTGCCGGCATCCTACCCTCCGGCCGGGCTCGAGTCGATCGCCAGCGCGCTCGCGTGTGCGCCCCTGCTCACCGGCAGTGCCAGGGGCAGCACCGGTGCCGGCGCGTTCACGCCAGCGCCAGCCCCACCCCGAAGAGCGCGAGCCCGAGGGCGACCACGCCGCAGAGGAGCGCGAAGCGGCCGCGGACGCGCGAGCCGTCGGGGCGCAGACCGCGCGCGAGCAGGAGCGCCGCGCCGCCCACCCAGCCGAGGAACCCGACCAGCGCGAGGCCCGCCCAGAGCGGCCGTGGCTCCGGCGGCTGGTCGAGCCGCGCGCGGAGGGCCTCGGCGCCGGCCGGCGTGCGCAGCGCCGCCGCGGCCTCGGGGTCACGCGCGCTGAGCGCGGCGATGCGCCGGCTCAGCCCGGGGAGCGTCTCCGCGTAGGGGCGGGTCAGGCCGCGGAGGGCGAGGATGGCGCTGCGCAGCTCGTGCAGCGCGCCGAGCGCCGCCGCCCGCTCGCCGCGGGCCTCGGCGGCCGCCGCCGCGAGCAGCAGACCGTCGTGCGCGCGACGGACCCAGGGGCTGCCCGGCAGGTAGCAGGCCATCGCCCGCCGCAGGTGGCGCACCTCGCCGTCGTGATCGCCGCGCCCGGCCGCCGCGGTCGCCGCGGCCAGCTCGCCGCGCGCGCCGAGCAGCATGCGCCCGCTCAGCGCGGCCGCGCAGAGGAGCGCCGCCCCGACGACGATCGCCGCGCGAGCGCGGCGGCCGCGGCGCGCGGGCTCCGGCGCAGCAGCCGCGGACGCGGACGCGGCCGGCCCCCGCGGGCGCATCTCAGATGAAGTCCCGCCGCGAGAAGAGCAGGCAGGCGACGAGCAGCGTCAGGGTGACGTAGATCGAGGCGTACCCCGCGGCGACGCCGACGTAGCCCCAGTCGGGGAACGCGCCGTGCACGGAGACGTGCTGGCCCGCGGTGTCCGCGCCGCTGGCGTAGAAGAAGCGGAGGTTCGGGACCACCCGCGCCACACCCTCGAGGAGGAGCGGCAGCCCGGGGCTCTTCAGCTTGCGCGCGGCGCGGCGGATGTCGGGCACGCTGCGGCCGACGAGGAAGATGCCGAGCGTGAACATGCCGGAGAGGAACGGCGTCGAGAACGAGGAGAAGAGCACCGCGACGGCGGTGACCACCACCACCTCGAAGAAGATCAGCAGCACCATCTTGTAGAGCGTCTCTCCGAGCCCGGCCTCCTGCAGCAGCAGCACCACCTGCAGCACCGCGGTCATGATCGCGATCTGGATCGCCAGCGTGAGGACCATGCCCGAGAACTTGCCGACGACGAGCTGGTAGCGGTGGATGGGCTTGGAGATGAGCGTGTAGACGGTCTTCCGCTCGAGCTCCTTGTAGAGGAGGTTGACGCCGACGAAGACGGCGATGATCACCGAGAAGAGGCTCATCCCGGCGAGCCCGAGGTCGGCGGTGAGCCGCGCCTCCTCGTGCACCGAGAGCGCGCCGAAGGCCATCGAGGCGATGATCACCAGCAGCGCGAAGAAGAGCAGGCTGTAGAGGACCTTGTTCCGGATCGCCTCGCGGAACGTGTTCAGGCCTATGGTGAGGATCTTGCTCATCAGCTCTGGGCCCTCGCCTGCTTGACCACCACGTCCTCCAGCGACTCCTTGCGCGGCATCACCGAGTAGATGCGGCCGCCGTGGCGGTGGACGAGGTCGAGGAGCGGGTCCACCCCGGTGGCCTCGCTCACCGTGATCAGCGCCGAGGCGGGCGAGCTCACCACCGGGTGCCCGAGCCGCCCGATCTCCTCGAGCAGCGCCGGCGTCGCGCCCTCGACCACCACCTCCGTGCTGAGCACCCGCGCGTCGAGGAGCTGGTGGAGCGGCCCGGTGTCGACGGTGCGTCCGCGCACCAGGATCGCCACGCGGTCAGCGAGGAGCTCGACGTCGGAGAGGATGTGCGAGGAGAGGAGCACCGTCTTGCCCGCGCGGCGCAGCTCGACGATCAGCTCGCGGACGTCCTTGCGGCCCAGCGGGTCGAGGCCCGACATCGGCTCGTCGAGCACGACCAGCTCCGGGTCGTGGATCAGCGCCTGGGCGAGCCCCACGCGCTGCAGCATGCCCTTGCTGTAGCGGCGCAGCGCGAGGTCCGCCGCGCCGGCGAGCCCGACCTGCTCGAGGAGCTGGCCGGCGCGGCGCGTGGCGTCCGCGCGGCGCAGCCCGCAGAGCTTGCCGAGGAAGACGAGGAGCTCGCGGCCGGTCAGGTAGTCGTAGAAGTAGGGGCTCTCGGGGAGGTACCCGAGGCGGCGCTTGGCGGCGAGCTCGCCGACCGGCGCCCCGAGGAGCTCGGCCCGCCCGCTGCTCGCGCGCACGAGGCCCATCAGCACCTTGAGCGTGGTCGTCTTGCCGGCGCCGTTGGGTCCGAGGAGCCCGAAGATCTCGCCGCGCTCGACCCGCAGGCTGACGTCGGAGATCGCCCGCACCTTGCGGCGGAGGAAGCCGAGCACGTAGGTCTTGGCGAGGTGCTCGACCACCACCACCGGGCCCGCGGCGCCGCTCATCGGGCGGCCTCGCGCTCCCGGTACCAGGCGATGGTCCGCGCCAGCCCCTCCTCGAGGTCCACGCGCGGCTCGAAGCCGAGGCGCTCGCGCGCCTTGTCGATGTTCGGGATGCGCAGCTCGACGTCGGCGAAGTCCCAGCGGATGAACTCTAGCGGGGAGCGGGAGCCCACGAGACGCACCACCTCGCGGGCGAGGTGGTAGATGGTCACCGTCGAGCGCGGGTTGCCGATGTTGAAGGCGTGCCCCACCGCGCCGGGGAGCTCGAGCGCGAGCTGCGTCCCGGCGATGATGTCGTCGACGTAGCACCAGGCGCGGATCTGGCCGCCGTCGTTGTGCAGGAGCAGCGGCTCGCCGCGGAGCGCGCGCAGGATGAAGTGGTGGACCGCCCCCTCGCCGACCTGCATCGGGCCGTAGATGTTGAAGGGCCTGACCGAGCAGGTGGGGAGCCCGTGCTGCTTGTAGTAGTTGAAGGTCAGGTGCTCGGTCGCCAGCTTGCTCACCGCGTAGGTCCACCGCGCCTCGCCGACGGCGCCGAGGCTGGTGACGTCGCCCTCGGTGACGTTGAAGGCGTGGCGGCCGAAGACCTCCGAGGTGGAGAAGTCGACGACGCGCTCCACCCCGCCCTGCGCGAGCGCCGCCTCGAGCACGTTGGAGGTGCCGAGGAGGTTGATCCGCATCGTCGCGACCGGGTTCTGCATCACCGTGTCGACGCCGGCGATGGAGGCGAGGTGCACGACGTGCGTGCAGCCCTCGAGCGCCTCGCGGACCGCGCCCATCTCCATCACGTCGCCCACCCGCAGCTCGACCCCCGGGAGGCGGTCGACGCCGGCGGGCTGCAGCGCGTTGCGCCGCAGGTTGTCGAGGATCACGACCTGGTTGGCGCCCGCGAGGGCGCGACAGAGGTGGGTCCCGATGAAGCCCGCCCCACCGGTGATCAGGATGCGCTTGCCGCTCAACATGTGGGGCCGACTCTAGCACCACCCTCGACGTCCGCAAAGCCCGGGGACCTGCCTGCTCTGACCTGCTCTGGTCATCCCCGGAGCCCGTGCTATGCTCGCGCGCGATGAGACCCTTCGCCCTCGCCTCCCTCGTCGGGCTCGCCGGCCTGATCGCCTGCCAGCCCAAGCAGCGCGCGGCGCACACGCCGCCGCGCCTCGACGCCTACCGGCCGCCCGGCGTGGAGCTCCCGGAGCTCAAGGCCCCCAGCCCGCTGCCGGCGGCGCGGGTGCTGCACCTGCTCTTCAGCGCCAACGTGGTCGGCGAGCTCGAGCCCTGTGGCTGAGGCCACCCTCTGGGTGGCCTGGCCCGGCGGGCCGGCGCGATCGACAGCTTCCGTGGCCCGGAGCACGGCCTCCTCGTCGTCGACGCTGGCGACGCGCTCCTCGCCAACCTGACCCCGACGGCGCCGCCCGCGGAGGCGGACGAGCAGAAGGCCACCACGCTGCTCCGCGCGCAGGGGCTGATCGGCACTGACGTGATGACCCCCGGCGAGGCCGAGCTCGCGTTCGGCCCGGACTGGCTCCTCGCCCAGGCGCGGCAAGGCAGCCTGGCCCTGCTCTGCGCGAACCTGGTCGATCGCCGCGGCCGCCACCCCTTCCTGGAGCGGAAGCTGATCACCACCGGCGGGATCAAGGTGGGCCTCTTCGGCCTCTACGAGCCGCCCGCCCCCCCCGCGCCGCCCGCGCCGCCTGCTGCTCCCGCGAGAGGCGTCGCGCCGAGGCGGCCGGTCCCCGCCGCGCCGGCGGCGCACGCGGCGGGCAAGCACGCCCCCGCCGGCAAGCAGGACGCGCTCCGTGCGCTCGACCCGATCGCGGCCGCGCGGGCGCAGGTGGCCGCCCTGCGCGAGGAGGGCGCCGAGCTGATCGTGATGGTCGCGCACGTCGGCATGCCGCGCGCGAAGGAGCTCGCCGCCGCGGTGCCGGGCATCCACCTCGGCCTGGTGGCGCACACGGGCTTTCGCACCAACGAGCCGGAGGTCGTGGAGCGGAGCGGCGCCCAGGTGGGCCCCGGAGGGGTACGGCGGTCGGACGAAGCGGCCGCGACCACGAGCGGGCGCACCTTCCTGGTCGAGCCCGGCCGTCGCGGGCAGGCGCTCTCGCACCTCGAGGTCCGCCTCGGCGAGGGCTGGACCGTGGACCAGTCGCTGGTCGACGACTCGCGCCGCCACGTCCTCTACCAGGAGGCCGGCGCCGAGGTGGAGCGCGTCCGCAAGGGGCTCGCCGCGGCGACCACGCCGCAGCTCTTCAAGGACCGCATCCTGCCGCAGGCCGAGCGCGCGCGCCTGCTGGCGAAGCAGCTGCAGGCCGCGCCGGCGCCGGCGGCCCGGCACTCGCTGATCGCCACCCTGATCGAGCTCGACGAGGCCGTGCCCCAGCACCCGGCGATGCAGGCCCTGCTGCGCGGAGCAGGCGCCTCAGGGCCGCGGCCGCCGATGAAGCCGCAGCTGATGCAGGTCGTGCCGTTCCCGAGCCCGCCGTCGCCAGGGCGCCGGCCTCGCTAGGCCGAGCGCTCACCCTCGGTCTCCCGCGGCGCGAACCAGAGGGTGACAATGAGCAAGCGGCCGCAGCAGGTAGCCACGATGCGTATCCGGAAGACCTGGGTATCACGAATCCTCCTCGGTATCCCGTTTGCGTTCCTGATGCTCCCGGTCACGATCGCCAAGCCGCTCGACCCCGCCACCTGGGTCATCGATGTCGTGCTCGCCGCCATCTACGCTGCGCTCTGCGTCCTCATCGGGCGGGCCTGGATCGAGGTCACCGATGAAGGCATCGTGAAGCACGGGGTCTTCGGCGCGCGGTCGCTGCGCTGGGACGAGGTGACCTCGTACTGGTACTCGGCGAACCCGCGAGGCAACTCTTCACCGGCGATGATCGGTGGCGGCACCGTGGAAGGCATCGCCACGGCGGCCGAGAGCCGCTGGGGGAAGGCGGTGCGGATCGCCTACACCCTGCGCCTGCGCGCGGCGGACGGACGTGAGCTGCGCATCACCTCCGGCTTCGCCAGGGCGGACGAGGCGATCGCCGCCTCGCTCGGTCGGCTGCAACCCCGCCTCGCGGAAGCGGCGCGCGCGAGGCTGGCCAAGGGGGAGCCGGTCGAGGCAGGGGCTCTCGTGCTCACCAGGGAGCGCCTGAGGTGGAGGGACAAGGAGCCGCTCCCCCTCGCGCGGATCGAGCAGGCCGAGATCTTCGGCAGTAACGGCAGGACGTTCCTTCGTCTCCTCGAGAGGGGGAAGGCGTGGCGCTACGCGAGCATCGATGCGCGGAGAGTGCCAGCTGTTCCTCTCCTGCTCGAGCTCTTGCGCGACCTCGGTGTGCCCGTGCGCGTACCCGGATGGTTCGTCCCCTGACGCGGTCCTGACGCGGCCGCTGTCCACTGGCATTTCGGAGCCGCTTGCTCCATGATCGGCGGCGACGAGAGGAGCCTCTCGGGAGCGACCCGAGGGGCATCATCTGGAGCGCGAGAAGCCGTGAGCGACGACCTCCGCCTCGCCCGCCTGCGCGAGGCCATCCAGGCGATCAAGGAAGGGCGGCCCGTCCCCCCGCCGGGGGATGACCCGGAGCTGGCGCAGCTCGAGCGGGAGCTGGTCGGCCTCGGCGCCTCGGTGGACGCGCGCGTCGAGGAGCTCCGGCAGCTGGTACGGGTGATCGAGCAGATCAACGCCGGCGTGCTCCTCGAGGACGTGCTGGGCCACATCTACACCTCGTTCCACCCGCTCATCCCCTTCCAGCGGATCGGCTTCTCGCTGATCGAGGAGGGCGGCACGCGGGTGCGGGCGCACTGGGCGCGCAGCGAGGCGCCGGTGATCCGGCTCGAGGGAGGCTACACGGCGAGCCTGGAGGGGAGCAGCCTGAAGACCATCCTCGAGACCGGACAGCCGCGCATCCTGAACGACCTCGAGGCCTACCTGCGCGAGCACCCGCGATCGGAGGCGACCGCGCTGATCGTGCGCGAGGGCATGCGCTCGAGCCTCACCTGCCCGCTCCGGGCGATGGGCGAGCCGATCGGCTTCCTCTTCTTCTCCTGCACGCGGCCGCACGCGTTCCTGCCGGAGCACGTCGAGCTGATCCGCATGGTCGCCGGGCAGCTGGCGCTGATCGTCGAGAAGAGCCGGCTCTACGAGAAGCTCGTCGCGCTCAACGCGCAGAAGAACCTCCTCCTCGGCGTTGCGGCGCACGACCTGCGCGGCCCGATCGCGGTGATCCAGGGCTTCATCGACCTCGCGCGCGAGGGCCTCGCCGGGCCGGTCACCGCCAAGCAGCAGGAGATCTTCAGCATCGTCCGCAAGACCTGCGGCGGCATGCTCGCGCTGATCAACAACTTCCTCGACGTGAGCGCGATCGAGGCGGGGCGGCTGCAGCTCGACCCGCGTGAGGTGGAGCTCGCCGCCTTCGTGCGCGAGTGTCACCAGACCACCAGCCTGCTGGCGGAGGCCAAGGGGATCCGCCTCGCGCTGGACCTCGAGCCGGAGCTCGGCACCGCGGTCTTCGACCCCGACCGCATCACCCAGGTGATCGGCAACCTGATCGGCAACGCGATCAAGTTCTCGCACCCGCACACGGTGGTGACGCTGCGCGCCCGCTCGCGCGACGACCAGGTGGAGCTCGCGGTCGAGGACCAGGGGCAGGGCATCCCCGGCGAGGACCTGCCGCGGCTCTTCCAGACCTTCGGCCCGGGGAGCGTTCGCCCGACAGGCGGCGAGCGGACGCACGGCCTCGGGCTCGCCATCGTGCGCCGCATGGTGGAGGCGCACGGCGGGAGCGTGCACGCGGAGAGCCGCGTCGGGGTCGGCTCCACCTTCACCGTGCGGCTGCCGCGTCGTGCCCTTGCCCTCTCAGGAGATCCCGGCTAGGTTCACCCCGTCTTGTTGGTCGCGGCAGCTGCGCACGACCGCCCAGCCTGTGCGGCGCCGCTCGTTGTTGTTGGTCGCGGCAGCTGCGCACGACCGCCCAGCCTGTGCGGCGCCGCTCCTTCCCAGGCGGTGAAACGATGCCGAAGAAAGACCTCCCCGAACAGTCCGCGGTCGTCCAGCGCGACGGCGAGACCTACGCCATCACGCCGAGCCTCCCCGGCGGCCTGATCACCGACTTCGCCCTCCTGCGCCGCATCGCCGACGTGGCCGAGCGGCACGGCGCGCAGGCGATCAAGCTCACCTCCGCGCAGCGCCTGGCGCTGATCGGCCTGCGCGAGGAGGACCTGCCGGCCGTCTGGCAGGAGCTGGGGATGCAGCCCGGCTTCGCCACCGGGCTCTGCGTCCGCTCGATCAAGGCCTGCCCGGGCACCACCTACTGCCGCCTCGGCCAGCAGGACTCGCTCGCGGTCGGCCTCGCGCTCGAGCAGCGCTTCCTCGGGCTCACGCTCCCGAACAAGCTGAAGATCGCCGTCTCCGGCTGTCCGCTCTGCTGCGCCGAGAGCCGCGTGCGCGACGTGGGCCTGATCGGCTCGCGGCGCGGCTGGGAGGTGGTGGTCGGCGGCTCGGCGGCGGGGCGGCCGCGGGTCGCGGTGACCTACGCCGAGGAGGTGCCCCCCGAGCAGGCGCTCGCCACCGTCGAGCGCATCATCCAGGGCTACGCGAAGCTGGGGAAGAAGAAGCGGATCGGGGACGTCGTCGAGGAGCTGGGGCTGGAGGCCTTCCGCGCGGCGGTCGAGGCGGCGTAGCGCGCTCGCCGCGGCGCTCGCGGTCCGCGCCTAGCCGTCGGTCCCCGGCTTCGAGGCGGTCACCGACCAGATCCAGTTGTCCAGCAGGATCAGCGAGTCGAAGATGTGATCGCTCGTGTCCCAGACGGCGAAGCGCACCTCGATCACCTCACCCGGGTTCACGTTCCCCTTGGTGTTGAGCCAGCCGGTGCCGCCGCCCATCATGTGCGCGTTGTTCGCCCAGGGGCAGCCGTAGGTGTAGGTCGTGTCGTCGAAGCCAGTGCCTGCGAGCTCCGCGGTGGAGATGCAGGTGCTCATCGTCCCGACAACCGACGAGCCGCCGCAGCCGGTCGGCCCGTTCTGGCACTGCTTGAAGAGGCCAGTGTTGCCTGCGGCGAGGTTCACACCGACCGGGTAGACCTGCCCGCCCGGGCTGGTGTAGGTGGCGAGGTTCTTGTCGAGCGGGTTGGCCGGCGTCCCCTTGAACCCCGAGTCGAGGAGCGCGACGAAGAAGTCGTTGAAGATGCTGCAGGTGTACTCCGGGTACTCCGAGGAGAAGAAGTAGGTGTTCAGGCTGAACGACTTCGCGTTGGAGGGGACCCGGATGCGGAGCTTCAGCATCACCGGATCGTTGGCCGCGCTCCCTGAAGGCGCCGGGCAGCCAGGCGCGTTCGGCAGGTTTCCCCCGTTGGCCGCGAGCCAGTCGGCGGGGAAGGCGCTCGTGGTCTGCAGGTCCCGTCCGCCTTCATATATGTCAGGCCCCTGGAACGCGTAGTAGCTCGGGTTGGTGTCGGTCTTGTCGGCGGCGTTGCCGGTGGAGAGCACCGCCAGCGAGCTCCCCTGCTTGGGCACGATCACGCTGCCGAAGCCCGGCCGGATCGAGCGCGCGTTGACGTGCGGGGTGCCGCTGCCGCTGGCGAGGAGGAGCTGCGCGCTGATCACGCCCCACTTCTAGTTCTTCCCGGTGGCCGCCTCGGTGGTCGTCTGGCAGAGGTCGATCGCCTTCGCGTAGTCCATCGGGGTGGACGAGTTGGTGGCGAGGCCCGTGTCGCAGGCGGGCACCGGGTTGTCGATGACGCCGTCGCAGTCATCGTCGACCTTGTTGCCCGGCACCTCGTAGGCGCCCGGGTTGACCAGCTCGGGGTTGCCGCAGACGCCCGGCGCGTCGCAGCAGTCGCCCTGGCAGACGTTCCAGCCGTCGCCGTCCAGGTCGGGCGGGTTGTCGGCGGTGCCGTTGCAGTCTTGATCGATGCCGTCCGCGCAGAGGTCGAAGGACGGCTTCACCTCGCCGGCGCAGATCCCGTAGGCCGTGCCGGTCGCGTCGCAGGTCTCGGTGCCCGCCTTGCAGACGCCCTTGCCCTGGGTGCCCGCCGGGCCGGTGTAGCAGCTCCGCGTGGCGCCGGGCGTGCAGGTGCAGCCAGGGGCGCCGCTGGCGAAGCCGTCGTTGACCTTGCCGTTGCAGTCATTGTCGAGCTGGTCGAGGCAGCTGTCCTTGGCCTCGGGGAGCACATCGCCGGTGCACGGGCCCCAGTCGGTGCCGTCGTCCTTGCAGGTCTGCGTGCCGGCCGTGCAGATGCCGACGCCCTCGGTGCCCTTGGGCCCGCTGTAGCAGGGCTGGGTCGACTTGGGGACGCAGCCGCAGCCGGTCGCCGAGGGGAAGCCGTTGTTCAGGACGCCGTCACAGTTGTCGTCGACGGCGTTGTCGCAGCGGTCAGGCTCGGGGAGCACCTGGCCGGTGCAGGGGCCGTAGCCGGTGCCCTGATCGTCGCAGGTCTTCGTGCCGCCCTTGCAGGGGCCGACGCCCTCGGTGCCCTGGGTCCCCTCGTAGCAGGCGGTGGTGCTCTTCGGCGCGCAGGAGCAGGTCCCGGCGTCGCCGGCCGGCGCCTCGCAGCCGTTCGCGGGCACCTGGTCGCAGTCGAGGAAGCCCTTGGCGCAGGCGCTGATCGTGCACTTGCCCGCGCCGCAGGCCGCGGTGGCGTTGGCGAGCGCGCAGGGCTTGCCGCAGCCGCCGCAGTGGGCGAGGTCGGTCGCGGTGTCGACGCAGCTCGTGCCGCAGCAGGTCTTGCTGCTGTCCTTGCAGGCCTTGCCCGCCTGCTGGTCGCAGGGGACGCAGACGCCCGCGCTGCTGCAGTAGGGCGCCTGGCCGCCGCAGCCGCTGTCGTCCTTGCAGGTCTTGCCGCCGGCCTCGGTGAGCGGTCCGCCCGCCTCGGGGAAGGGCGTGCCGGCCTCGGTGAGCGGTCCGCCCGTCTCGGTCAGCGGGGCGCCTGTCTCGCGGCGCGGCCCGTCGCCGCCGCCAGGCCCGCGGTCGAGGGCGCCGACGGTGCTGCTGTCGCAGGCCGGGAGCGCGAGCAGGGAGAGGGAGAGGGCGAGAGATGAGATCAGCCTCGAGATGGGCGCGCGCATGAGCTGCTCCTGCTGTGATGCCAGGGATCAACGT
>JAKLHH010001209.1 GCA_022710245.1 Myxococcota bacterium | reverse complement strand
CTTGCTCTCGTCGTTGGCGCGGAGGGCGGCGGCGAGGTGCTGCACGGCGCGGCCCCGCTTGCCGAGCGCGGCGTAGATCTCGCCGAGCTCGAGGTTGGCGCCGTAGTTCTTGCGGTCGAGCTCGAGGACGTCCTGCAGCTCGGCGATGGCGGAGCCGATCGACTCGGCCTCGCGGTGGCAGCGCGCGAGCTGGAGCTTGATGGCGACCTTCAGCGACGCCGGGTAGATGGTGCCGGCGAGCTGGCCCTGCGCGGTGGTCGCCTGCAGCAGCGCGAGGTTGACCCGCCCGCGCCGGAGCTGGACCTGGCTGAGGCCGAGGCGCGCCTCCGGGGAGCGACGTCCGTCCGCCTGGCGCTCGAGGACGTCCTCGGCCGCGCCCAGGCTGCCCTGCCGGATCAGCGCCTGGCCGAGCCAGAGCCCCGCCTCGGGGTGGAGCGACGACGCGCGCCGCGCCACCCGGGAGAGCTCGGCCACCGCCGGCTGCCACTCGCCGCGGACCATGCGCAGCCGCGCCCCGAGCACGTCGGCGGAGAGCCGGTGGCCGCGGGCGCGCAGCGTCTGCAGGTAGGTCTCCGCCTCGCGACCGCCGAGCTCCACCGCGGCGCGCGCGCGCCCGAGGAGCGCCGCCAGGTTGCCCGGCTCGAGGGCGAGGGCCTCCTCGAGCTGGAGCTGCGCCGCGGAGAAGTCACCCAGCTGGAGCAGGAGCTGCCCGAGCTCGAGCCGCGGCTGGCGGAGGTAAGGGTTCGCCGCCACGGCCTGCTCGAGGTAGCGGCGCGCCGCCTTCGCGTCCGCGCGGCGGACCGCGAGCGAGCCCAGCCGCCAGGCCGCCTCGGCCTGCTGCGGGTCGCGCTCGAGGGCGGAGCGGAGCGCCCGCGCGGCGCCGGCGCTGTCCTCGACGGCGAGGGCCACGAGGCCGCGCAGGAGCTGCAGCTCTGCCGAGGAGCGCTCGCGGACCTCGGCGAGGACGCGGTGCGCGACGTACGGCTGCCCCTGCGCGAGGTGGAGCCGCGCGAGGAGGAACGCCTGCCGCGTCTCGCCGGTGGCCGCCTGACCCTTGCCGAGCACCACCGCGGCCTTCGCCAGCAGCCCGGCGCGCAGGTAGGCCTCGCCGAGCGTGAGGCGCGACGAGGCGTCCAGGTCATCGAGCGACGCGAGCCGGCGCGCGGCCGCCTCGGGGCGGTCCATCTCCAGCTCGATCCGGGCGAGCAGCTCGACCCCGCGCTGGTCGCGCGGGCAGAGGCGGGCGGCCTCGGTGGCCTCGCGGTGCGCGGCCTCGAGATCGTGGAGCTCGAGGAGGAGCGCGCCGGCGAGGTGGCGGAAGTCGAGGTCGACCGGCGGACGTCCCGCGAGCGCTCGCGTCAGCGACGCGCGCGCGGCCTCGCGACGGCCGAGCCGCTGCAGCACGCGCGCCGTGAGGAGGTGTACCCAGGCGCGGTGACGCGCGGGGAGGGCCTCGTCGCGCGCCAGCCCGCGCAGGCGGCCGAGGAGCGCGTCGTCGGCCACGCCGCCCTGCACCGCGAAGGTGACGAGGTCGAGCTCGGCCTCGCGCTGCGGCAGGCCGTAGCCCTGCGCGGTGCGGATCAGGGCCTCGGCCTCGGTGCGGTGCGTCTGACGGAAGGCGAGCCGGGCGCGGGCGCGGAGCACGAGCGGGTTGGTCGAGGGGAGCTTCTCGAGGACCCGCTCGGCGAGGTAGTGCTCGCCGTTGAGCGTCAGCGCCTCGCCGTAGAGGAGGAGCAGCGGCACGCTCGCCGGGTGCGCCTCGAGGCTCTTGAAGAGCGCGCCGATCGCCTCGGGCAGCGGGCTCCTGGCGAGCTTCACGTAGCCGCGCGCGAGCGCGAGGTCCTCGGCGGCGGCGGGCAGCCGCTCGGCGTCGAGCCGGGCGGCCTCCTCGATCAGGGACTCGGCGCCGCGCAGCTCCGACTCGCCGAACTCGAAGGCGAGCCGCGCGTGGAGGGCGCCGGCGAGCGCCAGGACCTCGGCCCGACGGCCGGCGAGGTTGGCGGCGACGCGCAGGTGCTGCAGCCCCTCGCGCAGACGGGGGACCTCGTGCGCTGCGGCGAGCGCGCGCGCGGTGGCGAGGTGCTCTCGCGCGGTGTTCCGCTGGCGCACCATCAGCCCGGCGATCATCCCCGCCGCGACCGCGGAGAGCGCCACCGCGAGGAGCAGCGGCCACCAGCGGGCGAGCGCAGGGCGGCGCGACCGGGTGCGCGCCGGGGCGTCAGGGCGCCGCTGGCGCAGGGTCGCCACCACGCTGCCCGGGGCGAGCGTCGGCGCGATCTGGATCCGACGGCCCTGCGGAGAGGGCATGGTCGGCTCGGGCGCGGGGCTGTCGATGGCGATCAGCTCGCCGCCCACGGGGCGCACCACGCGGGAGCTGTCGATGCGGTACGCGACGCCGTCGCCCAGGCGGATCAACTGCGAGGGCGAGGACGAGCGGCCGCTGGTGTCCTCGGGGATCGGCGGCGGCAGGGGCGCGTTCACGGCGAGCGCGCCCTCGGGCGGCGCGACCTCGCGGCGACGCAGCGGGCGCGTGGAGGCGTCCGGCATCGAGACGGTGCGGTGCAGGGCGCGGTGCTTCGCCGAGGGAGAGGCGGGCGGGGGCGGGCCGCCGACCCCGTCGGCGGCGTCCTCGATGCGCAGCTGCGTCACGCCGGGCCGGAGCTTGAAGAGCGATGAGGAGGCCGGAGCGGGCGTCGAGAACAGCGGCGAGGGGCCGCGCGCCGGGGTGGGATGCCGCGGGGTCGGCGAGCGCTGGCCCCGGAGCGCCTCGCGGCCCTCCTCGAGCAGGCTGCCGAAGAGCGGACGGCGCGGCGTGGGCTGCTCCTCGCTCGGGTCCACCAGCTGCCGGACGGCGGAGACCAGGTCGGGAGCGCTCGGGTGGCTCGGCTGGCTCGACTGGCTCGGCTGGCTCGG